>JAVWJF010000268.1:0-3403 GCA_036639195.1 Longicatena sp. | reverse complement strand
AACATACATCTACCTATGCGATTATGATAATCGGCCCCCAATTCCATATACACTGAATCTTCTGCATAAAATATCATTTCATGATTTAATTTTATTTGTATCATTTCAAAAATTCTCAAAGTATCTACATATATAAATAAAATATCATAATTATTTAGAATGCTAACATCTTGTATACCATTACAAACTGTAATATTATAAACAATATTTGTCTTTTGCATATATCTGTCTATTTTTATTTTTAACTCATTAGTAAATTCAAAATCTCTATCATATAGCAAAAATTTCATATTTCCCACCACCCATTCGTAATATAGTTATTATAGCACAAGAAAAGAGCACAAAAGAAAATATAGCAATATACTGATACAAATTAGCAAGATATAGTAAAGGCTTAATAGCTACTACAGAAAAAGGAATGAACTTACATCCATTCCTAACGTGATTATTTTGATTTGACTTCTTTATACAGATCGATAAATTCTTGTGCAAGGATACCAAATCCTTCTGCACTCATAAGTTGATCTTCCGCATGAACAAGCAATAAAGTAATTTTGTTCTCTTCTCCAGAAGCTTCTTTTTGTATCAGTTGTGCGTGTGCATGATGTCCTTCATGAAACATTTCAGCACCCTCTTTCATACAAGCGTCTGCTCCTTCAAAGTCTGCAGCTTTTGCCTTTTGAATTGCTTCAATATAAGAAGAGCGCGCTCCTCCTACAGAAGAAATGATTTGAAAACAAATAAGTTCTATTCCTTCCATTTACTTCACCATTTCAAGTGCTCTATGTAAAACGGCTTTTCCATCCATCATTCCATAAGCACGCATATCGATGGCATCGATAGGAGTATCTTTGCATAGTTCTTTCATTTGTGGAAGTTTGAAGCGAATTTGTGGTCCTAACAAAACAACGTCTGCCTTTTTAACCTCTTCGCTTGCTTCTACTTCTGCTACTGCCCATATTGTCGCTTCCAATCCTTCTTCTGCAGCAACATCACGCATTTTTTGTACCATTAAGCTCGTTGACATTCCAGCTGAGCATATCAATAAAATATTCATTTTATATTTCCTCCATTTGTTTTAATTACTTCTTGATACCACGCAAAACTCTTTTTAGGACTTCTTGCGTAAGTTCCCGTTCCATCATCTTGTTTATCTACATAGATAAAACCATAACGTTTTTTCATCTCACCAGTTGTGGCAGATACCAAATCAATTGGTCCCCACATCAAATATCCAAAACAATCCACACCATCTTCTTGTACTGCATCAATGATGTTTTTAATATGATCATTCAAATAAGAAATACGATAATTATCATCGACGATTCCTTGTTCATTCACTACATCGACAGCACCTAGGCCATTTTCTGTAATGATAATAGGAAGACCATAACGACGATATGTATAATTCAACAAGTACCGTAATCCTACTGGATCTACTGTCCAACCCCAATCCGATTGTTTAAGATAAGGATTTTCCATTCCTCCAAAATACGTAGCGTTACCATCCATATCTTCTTTGATAGCACGCACTTCAGTTGCATAATAATTCAACCCAATAAAATCTAGAGTTCCTTCTTTGAAAGCTTGTTTATCCTCGTGAGTGATATCCACGATAATATCATTACGTACATATTCTTTTACTTTATATTCTGGAAAAGCACCATTGCACATGGCATCTATTTGATAGAAATCACGATCCATATCCTTAAATGCTTGCAGTACATTTTCTGGTCTACAGTTTTTTGGATAATAAGGAGTGATACCAAATACACAACCTACTTGATTGGATGAATCAATCTCATGAATGCATGCACATGCTTTTACACCTGCTAAGGTCATATGATAACCAATACTAGCAAGGTCTTGTTTCTTATTTGTTAACTCGCTGTATTTTACACCTGCAATCATATACGTAAAGATATCACTAACTTCACTCATTGGATCTAAATGATTCATCTCATTAAAGGTCACCCAACGATGGACCTTTCCTTTTAATGAAGTAACCACACTTCTACAAAACTTCACATATAAATCAATAGTTTTACGATTCAACCATGCTCCATATGTTTTCACAATGTTCATCGGTAATTCAAAATGATAGAGTGTTACCATTGGTTCTATATGTAACCGTAGCATTTCATCGATGACATCATGATAGAACTGCAATCCTTCTTGGTTGGGTTCTTCTTCATCTCCCATAGGATATATTCTAGACCAATCGATAGAGATGCGTAGGGTTTTAAAACCCATCTCTGCCATCAAGGCAAGATCTTCTTTATAACGATGATAGAAATCAATCCCTGTATGAGAGGGATAGTAATATCCCTCTTCTAGTACAGAAGATATATGTCTAAGAGTTTCATACGTTCCATTGCTCACAAGATCCATAATTCCTAAACCTTTGCCACCTTCAAGATAAGCACCTTCACATTGATGTGCCGCAATACTTCCGCCCCATAAGAAATCTTTAGGGAATGGTGTTTTCTTCATAGATTACTCCTGTGCAGCAGCCTCTTCCTGCTGTGCTTTTTTCTCATTTAAATATTCTCTTTTATCTGCCATTTTAAAGAATGGATAATATACGATAATACTAATTAGAACGACCGCAATTGACCAAACACCCGTTGAAATTGCGCCATTTGACATGACAAATCCAATCGCAACTGGAGGAAGTGTCCAAGGAACCATACCTACTGTTGGCATAGCGATAACTCCTAAATCCATTAACATATAGGTAGAGAACGCTAGAATACCTGGTAATAACACGAATGGAATTAAGAAGATTGGGTTGAAACAAATTGGAGTACCAAAGATGACTGGTTCATTGATGTTAAAGATACCAGGACCAATGGACATACGTCCCATTGTTTTCATAGTTTTACTCTTAGAACGAATTGCCATTAAGATTACCAATCCAATAGTAGCTCCTGTACCACCTGCCCAAATCATAGTATCTGTTGCATAAGTTGCGGCATATTGAATGGTTTCTCCCGCTTTAAATGCCGCTTCATTCATTGCCCCATTTTGCATAATGAACGCTTGTACCACTCCGATAACAACAGCTGAGTTGATACCACAGAAGAATACTAAACCACATAACATATGATAAATTGCATATCCCCAAGGCGTATTGATAGCTCCTGATAATGGAGACATCATAGTTGCTAAGATATCGTTGATATTAAATCCAAAGATTAAAGAAACAGAACCAAATACAACAAGAATCAATACGGCTGGAATAAGTGAAGAGAAAGATTCACTTACTGCTTCTGGTACACCTGCAGGCATTTTAATAACCAAGTGTTTTCTCTTAAATAAATCAATCACTTTTACGGTTACAAATCCAATGACCATAGCAGTTAATAAACCACTAGAACCTAAACCTCCGATATTCAAAACT
>JAVWJF010000267.1:0-3404 GCA_036639195.1 Longicatena sp. | reverse complement strand
CAAAGAAATTGCTTTTCCCACTTTTCATATAGCGTATAATGAAGAGCGTTAACAACAATCCTGCCACCGTAGCACATAGCATATCTGTAATAGAATCATGTACCCCTTGCGTTCTATGATTGATACAATCGTTATTAAAGAAGATTAACATTGCATATTCATAAAACTCCCAAATAAGCGCAATTGCCATATTCCCTGCGTTAATAAAAATTAAGAATATCCAACGATCTGATTTCGTAGGTAATTCATTGCTCTTACGAATATAGAAAAACACGATTACCACAAGCGTTAATAAGAATATACCACTACAAAAATGTAATACTTTATCAAATCCCGTATACGAATACCAATGGAAACTACTTCCTATCAATGAGGCAAAGTATACAAAGATGGTTGAGATAATATAAATCTCATACACTGGTTTAAACTTTAACAGTTTAAATCCAACAGGTACAATAAGTGGCGTTAAGATTGCCACAAACGCCATACCCAAAGCTACATAATCTTTGATGATGAAATTATGTAGTAAGGCATACACAAGCGTTACAAGATATACAAATACGCATACATAAAAGATATTCTTTAATCGTTTTTCATGTTTTGTATCGGTATTAGACATGCTTTACATCCTCCAGCATTTTCAATTTTAAGTCTAAAAGTTTCTTACTTAAATCCACATAATACGTTTGTGGATATTCAAAACGCAATACTTCATCCCAAATATGAGAAAAAGCTTCTTTGCTATGTTCTCGAATTTGATGTAAGTTTGGTACATCATAGACAAGTTTTCCATCCACAAAAATAGGAACTAAAAGATTTTCAATACGATAACTTCCAGCTGGTATCGTTTTATTTTTCCAACTATTGGTTTGATGATAAATTGTTAAATCTTTTTGTACATCCATTTCTTCACCATGAATGGTCATAATATCACCAATAGCTTTCCCGCTTTCTTCATCATATATACGGTAAAGGTCCTTATATCCAGGATTGGTTACTTTTTCAACATTCTCACTCACTTTGATTTTAGGAATCATAGTGTCACCTTCAAAGATGGAACTCATCTTATAAACTCCACCGAACACTGGTGTAGATTTACTACATACTAGATTTTCGCCTACACCCATACTATTGATTTGAGCGCCTTGTGAAATCAAAGATTGAATTAAATATTCGTCTAAACTATTTGATACAACGATATTACAATCTTGCATTCCTGCTTGATCTAATGCTTTACGAATTTTCTTTGACAAGTATGCCATATCTCCACTATCAATACGTACGCCTTGTAAACGATGTCCATTTGGTTCTAGATATTCTTTCGCAACACGTATTGCATTTACAAGTCCGCTCTTTAACGTATTATACGTATCCAACAATACCGTACAGCTATCTGGATATGTTTTTGCATAAGCTAAGAAAGCATCATATTCATTATCGAATGATTGTACAAAAGAATGTGCCATGGTACCTAGTACTGGCATATCAAATTTTTCGCCTGCATAAGTTGTTGCGGTTCCTGCTACACCACCAATATAGGCTGCTCTAGCACCATAATTAGCCGCATCAAAATTATGTGCACGACGTGCTCCAAACTCCATAATGGCTCTACCATCTGCAGCCTTCACGATTCTACGTGCTTTTGTCGCAATCAATGTTTGATGATTGATACACAACAACATCGCGGTTTCTAATAACTGCGCATCAATAATTTTCGCTTTTACACGGATTAATGGTTCATATGGAAATACAGGTGTTCCCTCTTTCACTGCATATACATCACCCGTAAAAATAAAATGACGCAAGTACTCTAAAAATTCCTCAGAAAACTTATTTAGCGAACGAAGATACGCAATATCTTCATCATTAAAATGCAATTTTTGAATATATCCAATCACTTCTTCTAAACCAGCAAATACCGCAAATCCACCTTCATCTGGATTTTTACGATAAAACAGATCAAACGTCACTATTTTATCAATATTTCCAGAATTGAAATAACATTGACTCATAGTGAGTTCATAGAAATCCATAACTAAACTTAAATTACGCTCATCACGAAAGTCGAACTTTTCATCATAATTCTTCATTATGCATCCCTTCTTTCTATATGGGAAACAACCTTGATTCCATTACTAGCCATATTCGCAATACTAAATTCATTATTCATAATCGCATCATGAACCCCATCGATATGGAAGGTATCCACACAATCAATAGGAATGATGATACGTTTTTCTTCTTCGTTATGCTCATTCAGCCAAGAATTCAAACATAGTGCAAATTGTAAAATACAAATATCACTACAACACCCTGTAATTACGATATCTTGATAATCAAAAATTCTTGTCTCTAGGAATTCTTGAAAATCTGGACATGTAAAGGTATTCGTACTATTTTTACTCATCTCTTCATAAACATAAGGTTGTAGTTCTTCAATTACTTCACTTTCCGAAGTACCACTGATACAATGTGCTGGATAAGAAATAAACTCTCTTGTCTTTTCAGGATGTGAATCTTTGATAAAGATCACACGATGTTCATTTTCACGAATGATATCAATGATAGGTTCACATATATCACCTATTTTTTCATCATGAAGTGCTCCCTCTTTTACAAACCCATTGACCATATCCACAACAAAAATAATGGGTTTATGAAGATCTTCCATCATCATTTCCGGATAAGATTCTATAAAATTCTTATGTACTCTAGCCATTTGAATTCTCCTTTTGTTTATTTATACTTATCTATTATAGCTTTTTTTTCATCCTTTTTAAACAAAAAGTAACGATTTTCTCGTTACTCTTTACTTATAAAATTGCATATACCCACATTCTTCAGGTAAATCCATCAAAATACCTTCATGGTTACGTATGATTTTCCAAACAACCATCAAGTCCCCTCCAGCACCAATGACATTCAAGATAGCAAAGAACAACAACACTACGCTTGCTTCCATGATAGCAACCACGAAAAAGCCAATACCCAAAACTAGAAATGGCATAAGTCCACCTAACAAATAAACCTTCCAGTGCAGTGGTTCTAGACAAGAACAATACGGTGTTAGATATTTCCACATAACTCCAAATTGAATAGATTTCCATTTCCTCTTACAAAAGAAGCCCCATGTTAATCCATGAAGTGCTTCATGTACAACCAACAATATCAAATCTGCACAAATGAAATACAAAAACGGAGTTAATGGATCATCGATATTGAAATGAAATTCAATACCATCCTGCACTGCCATATACATCCCAACCATCAAGATCAGGCAACATTACATCTAAAATCACTAAAGAATAGGATTTCATTTTTAATCTTTCCAAACCTTCTAGTCCTGAATGGACGCACTCCGCTGTATAGCCTGACTCAATTAAGCCTTTTACTAAATAAGACGC
>JAVWJF010000266.1:0-3419 GCA_036639195.1 Longicatena sp. | reverse complement strand
ATTAGAACTTGTTAATTGGTTAATCAAATCTCCACCAACAACCAAATCAATATCATCTAACTTTAACTGAGCTTTACGTATTGCACAATCACACGCTTCAGAAATCAGATGTCGTTCTGCTTTTTCAAACGTATCACATCCACAATAATTATCCGCATGATCGAAGTCAAAAAAATCCCCAAGTGGTCCTTGTTTTTCAAGAGGACCCACTGCAGTCGCTCTTGCGTCTACATATACATGTTTAAAGTTTATCGTTGTCATTATTACGCACCAAACAATAAGAAACGAATCATCCCAAATACAAATGCCGAACTTATCCCATAGGTCAATACAGAACCCGCAAGCTTAAACATATTTCCACCGATTCCATAAATCAATCCTTCACTTTTCCCTTCCAAAGCACAAGAAGTTAAACTATTCGCAAATCCAGAGATTGGCACAAATAAACCTGCTCCACAAGTTTGTGCTGCCTTATCATACAATCCCAATCCTGTAAGTAAGGATGCAATTATGATAATGGTCACTATCGTCATGGAAACAGCAGAATCCTTATCAACATGCAACACTTCATTGTACACAAGAAACAACAATTGTGCCGCAATTGCCAATGTACCACCACTCACAAAAGCAATCAGTGTGTTTTTTAGCTTATGTGATTTTGGCGCATGTTTCATGGCAGTATCCTTTATATTTTTATTATTCATATCATCACTCCTTCGCATTTAGTATGAACACTACCTTATGTTCTATGAATGAGAATTGTAGAAACGTTCATAAAAACTTCACAAAGCACACAAAGACACATCATATACATTCGTTATTATGTACTTGAAAAAGAGGTAAACTTATGAAAAAGAAAAGAAACGTATTGGGTCTATGCATCTTCTTATGTATGCTAATGATCCCTATTGTACACAAGAATTCAAGTTCCATTATTGAGTCCATCGCGACACATGATGAAACAAATGCAAACACTGTATCCACGCTTCTACAAGAAGACACAAGCAAACGCATTGTGATTGATGCAGGACATGGTGGGTATGACAGTGGAAGCATTAGTGCAGATGGCATACTTGAAAAAGATATTACCCTCTCAATTTCATTACAAGTTGGATCTTTGTTAGAAGATGCAGGATATGATGTCATCTATACAAGAGAAAGTGATGAAGTATCATGGAGCGATGATAATCTTGATGATTTAAGTACTCGTGTCGCAATCGCAGAAAACAAAGATGCAGCCTACTTTATTTCTATACATACAAATGCAAGCGACAACTATAATGATGGCGCCTATGGTTTTGAAACCTATGTAGATTATAGTGATAGTACCATCTTAAACATCGCACAAGAGATATCCAATAACCTGACTTCCCTTTCTTATACACAAGATCGCGGATTAAAGAGTACCAGTGACTCTAGTCTTTATGTAATAGATAAGAATAGCGTACCTGCCTTATTATTAGAAATTGGGTTTATGAGCGATAGCGATGATGTTGCGTATATGTCCAGTGAACTAGGTCAAGCAAATATCGCAAAAGCGATTGCGGATGGAATTCAAGCGAGCGTATAGAATTCTGTACACATCTTGTGTATAATAGTGCCATGAGGTGATCGATATGGTACAAAAGAAAAGCACTCCCGTATATGATGGAGTTATCTTCAAAGTAACAAAAGATGAAGTGGATATCAAAGGAACTACGTATCAACGAGATATTGTCCATCATAATGGTGGTGTAGGAATTCTTGCTATACAAAATGATAAATTATTATTTGTGAAACAATATCGTTACGCAGTTCAAGAAGAAACGATTGAAATCCCTGCAGGTAAACTAGAACAAGGTGAAATCCCTTACGAAAGTGCATTACGTGAACTAGAAGAAGAAAGTGGTTATACTACAAATACCTTGCACACTTTAGCGCAAGTATATTCAACCCCTGGATTTTGTAATGAGAAATTATATTTATATTGGTGCAATGAACTAATAAAAGTAGAACATCCATTACCGATGGATGAAGATGAAGATATTGAAATCATTTGGATGGATGTAGAAGAAGCCTATCAAAAAGTTGAATCTGGTGAGATTACAGACGCAAAAACAATCATTGCGATACAATACGCAAAACTTCATTTCACAACGTTATAAGCTAACAAAAAGCGCCCTAGAGCGCTTTTCTTCTTGATTTACTAATGTTCAAACTGTATACCTGCCATTTCCATCAAAGCTTGTGCATTGGTGGTTGTACAACGATCTTTTTTAATACAATAATCAAAACAAACTTTTCCATCTTCATAATGTTCTTCAAAATGATAATTCTCTACATTTTCTTCTTCTTTAAAACGAAGTGTACATAATTCAAAATCATGCGTAGATACCAATGAAATCACCCATGGTAAATGTAAATGCTTTAACACTTCTTGAGCACAAATGATTCGATCGGCACTATTGGTACCTTTGAATATCTCATCAATTAACACAACCATAGGCTCTTTTCTTTTGCTTTCTTCTATCATCGATTTGATACGAAGAATCTCTGCATAGAACGTAGATATCCCCTCACTCACATCGTCTTTGATACGCATCGATGTAAATACGTGCATGCTATTGGCTTGAAAGGAAGTTGCACATACTTGTGCGCCAGCATGGAAAAGCACCATATTCAAACCAATGGTTCTAAGGAATGTTGTTTTCCCTGACATATTGGAACCCGTAATGATATAGGTTTTACTATACGCATCAAAATCATTCGCAACTGCAACATCTTGTACAAGAAGAGGATGATATAAGGAATGCATTTCAATGTGTGGTGTTGTTTGAGAACTATATTGAGGCCAACACATAGTGTCTTTTGCATAAGTTAGTTGTGCCAAGGATACATATGCTTCTAACTTCCCTAACGCATCCATCCATTGACGTATATTAGAACCATACGCTTTCTTCCACTTTACCAATGCATTCACACATTGAAAGTCGATTAAGAAAAATGCATTCATAAACATAAACATGATTCCATCATTACGAAATTGAATTCCAGTCATAATGTGTTGTAATTTACGTATTGCATGAGGAGCTTGTTGGAGTGTGCGCTTTAATTCTTGTAACTCATCCCCTACAAATTCACTTTGACAAATCATTTGAAACATACGTTCATAATCATGTAAGGTATTTGCTAGGTAGTTGACATCCCGAAAAGAAGATATGTTAAATAGTACACTTAATAATGCCGAGGAAATAGACAATGTTCCACATATTAAGACATACACATAAGAACCATTTAATACCATTGCATACAACAAAGCACTTATGGTAAGCAGTGGAAACAACGTAATGAGATAGCGAACAAACCTAGGGTATGTCTTTTGTTCACTTTCCATATATTGATAAAAGGCTTCTAAAGAGGCTTTCTTTTTCTTTCTTCCA
>JAVWJF010000265.1:0-3431 GCA_036639195.1 Longicatena sp. | reverse complement strand
ACGATCCGCCACATCAATCGATCCTCCAGCCTTACTACCCTTACCACTCTTAGTGAGGATATCCGCAATAGAACCAAAGAAGTTATACCCTCCACGAGGTCCTACCCAAACACCGAAGTTACTTCCAAATTTATGTACCAGTTCACTCGATGGCGTTAATCCGTTTGGAAATTTTGAATTAAATTCCCAGAATCCCGATTGGTTCAAGGTTGTACCTGAACGCACAGGATCTACAATACTTGTATTATTGTAGTTAACCCATCCATCATCTACTACATAGGAGTCAAGTGGACGAACACCAGCTTTATTCAATTCTTTGTCAATCTCAATAAAAGACTCTAAGATGTTTTTATCATCGATACGCATCATATTATCGAACCAAGAATTGTATTGTGTTCTAAATTCAGAAGGTGTTGAAATAGATTTGATATATTCATAGAAGTCTGATTGAATAACAGAATTTTCCACACTTCTTGCAGCTCCAAGAACAGTCTGCCAAGTTACATACGTACCATCTTTTGTTAATTGGTTATCTTTTTGTAAACGTGTGAAATTCTTCCCACTATAATAACGACTATAACCTGTCCCACTTACGATTTCAGTATCTGTTTCTGGGAATTCACACCCTAGAAACATCCCTTGCACATAGATTGGTTGACCAAGATTGGCTTTAAATTCATCCATCTCAACAACACCACCTGCACCTCTTGGTATTGTCCAAGTCGCATCATCTTCATTTACTTTCAATGATTCTAGATCAATATAATCAATCGTTGCGATATCTTTTTGGTCTTCTGGCACATCAATTTCTAAATATTTACGCATGAAGTGGTCCCCTTCATACATAACGATATTTTCTTTGATGCTGTAAGTTACATCTTTGAATGTATAAGGTTCAAATGTAAACGTTACTTTTTTACCTGTTTTTTCAACTTTATTGATGGTTGCTGAAGTATCTGTGATTTCAACGCCATCTTCTTTCAATTCTAAATCACTTGCTTTAAAGCTTAAGCCATCATTTACTGGAATAACCGCTTTTTCTGCATGTAACTTAAATTCTGCACCACCAGCAAATTCCAATCCATTATTTGCACTTGTAGCTACAAATTTCACTTGTGTCGCAGTTACTTCTTTATCCGTATTTACATAAATAGGATTTGCCCCATTGTAGTTAAAGTTACCTTTTGCTACCAGCTTCCATTCACTAGCATTTGCAGCAAGTGCTGTTGAAGAAGTTGCAGCGTATAATTCATACCCTTTAATGTTACCATTTACTTGTTCTCCCTCTTTTCTAGGAGTATAAGAGAAACTTTGAAATTTCTTTTCACCATTCAATTGAATAATCACATTGTATGGATATGTTTTAGATCCATTTGTATTTTCTGGCTTATTATAATTCGTATGCCAGATAGAATTTACATCTCCATCTAACAAATTACTAGCAGGTCCATCGGATGGTCCTGAATCATTTTGATGACTAGATGCAGTTGCAGTCCAACCGTCCCGATTTAATGCTGGTAACTCATTTTTAGAATCTGATTTTGTTGTTTTAAATATAAACTCTTCGCTACCATCCTTTGGAGTAAAAGCAGTATCCCCTTGCGTTCGTTTATTTATAATATTTGTTGTTTTTAACTCGTTTTTGGAAGTCGAGAACTCCCTTGTGATGTATTCATTCCCAATGGACACTTTGTTATCTTTTTGAACTGCTGAAATCTCCTCACCTTCACTTGCAGCTTTTACTGTTGTAAAAGGATTTTGCATAACTGCAGTACATGCCATGAAAACGGACAATGCGCTAATACAAACTTTCTTTGCTTTCTTTACCATAATGTTCTCCTCTCAACGTATATCGTAACAATCAAAACAAATGTAGTTTTCACATTCCTCCTAACCTTCTAGAACACGCTTACAAACATCAAGATTCATTTGATGTAAGCGTTATCTTTGTGCTTCTAGTATATTGGAAAAATAAGTTTGTTGTCTTTGCACTTTTTAACGGCAGATTTGTACATTTTATTCTCATAATGTGACAATTACATCTGTTTAATTAGGTATTATCACATATATATCACATGTTATGTTTGTGATTTATATATGTAATCAGCCTATAAAAAGCCAAATATGACGAATTAACTCACATATTTATATTAGAAAAATGCGAAGTTTTTTCACAAAAAAAGCCAAAATCTTGTCACATATAAGAATTTAGCTTTTTTCGCACGTTGATATCTATTTTCGTAATCCATACTCCACTCCTAAAGATTTCACTCCCTATTTCAACTTCAAATTAAACTCAATTATTCTTTCGTAGAACCATATGGTGAAATATTAGGAACACTTCCATTCACCACTTGGATTATGATTGGTATCTCACACTTATTATTCAATTCACTCGTACTTAGAAAAGTTAATACTTGTGCATTTACATGCACAACCAGTGATATTTTTACCATTGTGTTATTAATTCCATATGGTTTTGTTTCTGTTTTGATTTCTCCAGTCACATCGTTCATCATCTTCATCTTTATTTTTACTTTCGGTCCTTTTTCATATAGGAAATAAAGATGAGAGAAATACCCCATAGGCACCTCATAAAGCACTCCATCTTCATAGAATACATCTTTTGTAGTTGGATCTTTTCTTCCATCTTGTGCCGCTAATAAGGATGCATCGATAGTATTTAGTGCAGTATATAAGATTTGATTTAACCTTGCGGAATCATAGTCAATATTCGTAATGGTTCCATCATTGTTCTTTTGGATATTTACAATATCCTTTTGATTAAACTCCATATCTGCTAGAACTTCTTTTACAATGTTATTGATTGCAAAGCCTGCATGTTGTTTTGCGATTGCCAATAGTTGAGGCTCCATATAACGATTAAATGATCGAGTCGCTAAAAAACTCGAACTTAATAAAACTATTATGATCGCAAGTATCTTAAACTTGCGGTAACGCTTGATTCGTATTTTTCTCACAAAGCATCAACGCCTCTTTCGCCAACATTCCTTTACAAACACCCTTATGCTTTGCGTGTGTATTACAATCCACTACAACACTTGCTAATAACCCCTCAAAGCCAAAGGTATAACTACACAAAATCAAAGCAACATCTTTCTCTACATGATTAAAATGCTCCATGGAGAAGTTTTCTTGCGCAAGAATCGAATGTGTAGACATAATAAAATGAATGGGATATTGAGGGAGATTTAAATAAATTCCAATAAACTCATGATGATCTAATTGTATATTCTCTACTTCTACCATAACTCAACCTCCTAATAGAGTGTATGAAAATAAACACTAATTTAATACAAAAAAAGGTACGTGCTTTCACACATACCCTTCGCCTATAGTGAATCAAACTGATCCAATGTATTTCCGTTCGCAATGATCAATAAATGATCGTTAGGTTTTACGCTATATTC
>JAVWJF010000264.1:1716-3474 GCA_036639195.1 Longicatena sp. | reverse complement strand
AATTGGATATTCCTAGAAGTTCTCTATACGCTGGAAACTTGAATATTGATTCGTTAATAAGAGTTTGTGAATTTTTTGAAATAGAACCAACTGAATTACTGTACACCGAATTCAAAACAAAAAGGAGATCGATATTTATGAAAGCATGGGTACGACCAACTGACTTATCAATGTTTGTTGTTAACATCAACTCAGGATATAACCATGCTGATGAATTAGCTCGACTCATAAGAAAAATAAGTCATGTAGACATTAAGTATGACTTATTAGGAAAAAGAATTGTTCCATCTTTTTGGTACGAGCTTCAAAGTTATGTAGATTACACAAGTTCAATTATTGTTCGCTCCGATTCATCATCCAATGGAACGTATTATAATACTCTGCTTGATCAAATGGAAATAGAAAAAAAAGTGGTAATTTCAATTGTAGAATTATTCAATGATGCATTTGAAAACATGCCTGAGGATTGGGTGAAATTATTCTATTATAGATACTTCTTAAAATACAATAGGCAGAAATTACTGAAGACAGACATTGTTGCGAAGAACAACATATTCAAATGTATTGCTGCAGTGTCACAGGCAATTAGAGATTCGGTAAAAATAAATGACTACACTAAAATATTTCGTTCATAAAAGAAATGTAATGTCAAGAAGTTTCACTGGGCCAAAGTGTCCATATATTAGACACTTTGGCCCAACGATTCCGGGCCACATTTTTACAAAATATGTTATAATGGATGCATAGTTTGACACCAGAAAGGTGATTAAGCGCATCTATTATACGAATAGGTGCGCTTTTTTGTATCCTTTTAGGCAAAAAAGAGGCTCTTGTAGTAAATCGAGATATGACTTCAAAGGTATTTGTCCATCTCAACGCATTCTAGAGCTATCAAAACTATGCTTTTCGATAGGAGGTAGTTATGTAAATGAGCAAATAATGAACAAACACATAAAAAATAATAGCTGAAGGAGGAAAATTATGTATAACAGAACAGTATTATTAGGAAGATTGACAAAAGATCCAAATCTTGAAAAAACAAAATCAGGTAAATCAGCAGTGACATTTACAGTTGCATGTGGTTACGGTGACAATGTAGATTTTATTAAATGTAAAGCGTATGACAAAACCGCTGAAAATCTATGTAAGTATCAAAGGAAGGGTAATTTGATTCTTGTAGAAGCTGCAGTTAAAACATATGTAAAAGAAATCGATAATGAAAGAACGTATTATCAAGATATAGTTGCGAATCACATTCAGTTTGCAGAAAGTAAGAATTATGCAGATGATGAAGTTGCTGAAGAAGTGAGTTACGACGTTGATGATTCATCGGGATTCCATGAGAAAAATACGAAGCAACAAGAAGACGAAGGACTTGAGATGTAATGAACTCCTTATTATCATCAGCAATTAAAAAAAATCTTAAGCTATTCATCTATACTCTTTTGTTGATATCGTTGGCATCATGTACAAAAACATCAACCTATGAAATAAAAACTGACCAGATAGAGGTAGGTTCAACAGTAACAGGTTGCGAGTTGATCAAAGTATGGGATGGAATAGAGATCAAGAATGAATTCATATCGGAACATGGTGATTTTATTACATTACCCTCTAATAAAAAAATTAATTGTTCCCTTATTGATACAAGTACTTTAGTGGTATTAACAACAACCTTTGATTATCAAAAAAAGAAATATACTTCAAATATTGAAATCATTGATACAACTGCTCCAGAACTCATTGTTGAAAATGAAT
>JAVWJF010000264.1:0-1706 GCA_036639195.1 Longicatena sp. | reverse complement strand
TGAATTCTATGAAGTTGAAGTTGATAATGAATACTTTGATCTAAAACAACTCTACGAAGTGAAGGATAACTATTATGAACTATCTGAATTAACCGTGGCTGCAAATGGAAGTTTTGATAAAACAAAAACGGGGAAGTATGAAATTGAAATTACTGCGATGGATCCTTCACTCAATAAATCATCAAAAAAAATTGTCGTCAATGTAGTTGATAAAGATGTAATTATTAAGGAAGTAACCGTACCAGGTAAAACACAATATGTGCAGGTACCAGGAAGTGGAAATACAAGTTCTTCTGGAAGTATCTCAAACGAGTCTTCAGGCTCTACAGGATCCTACTATTATGAAGAGTCCTGGTCATCTTCAGGAAGTTATGAGGTAGATAGCGGTGTTACAGTTGAATTTGAATAGAAATAGGAGATGAATGATGATTAAGAAAAAATGGTATAGGTACTTGTTATTAATAGGTATATTTATATTCGTTTCAATAGTTTGGGTAAGTAAGGATTCCATTTATGACATTCTCAACGTTAATATATCGAATACAGAAGAGTACGTTGACTATCCTAGAACATTAAATGAGTGGCAAACAATTAACCCTAATGTTGTCATGATATTAGAATTTACTTCAAATGGTATCTTACATAATATTCCTGTACTAGAAGTTGAAAATGGAGATAAGTATATGAAACGAAATCCATGGGGTGATTATGATACGATGGGATCAGTCTTCATGGAAAAAGAAATTAGTCCATTTAAAGGATCCAACAATTGGCTGATTAATGGACATAGTAGTTTCAATAAGGACTGGAATTTTACATTCTTAAAAAACTATGTAAAACAAGAGTACTTAAATAAGCATTCTACATTCCAAGTAGAACTAAAAGATGGGTTTCATACTTATCGTATACTTAGTTTTGCAGAATATGATCTAGAATTAAATGAAGACACTATCTATATGGGATGGTATAACAATAACTTTACAGTTGATGAAGGGATATCGATGATTAAGGAAACGCTTCCTTATCTATTAACTTCAAATCCAGGACTTCAGTATCAAGGTCAACAAATGATGACATTGATTACTTGCAACATGAAGAAAAAAGACAGTCGTTATGTTTTAATGGCAATCGAAATAGAAATGGCGAGGTAAAGAAAGTATGAAATCAGAAATTATCGTTTTGGTAATAATCATGTTATTAATCACTATTATCTTCAATTACGCAGCAACCAATCGCAGGAATAAGCATGAACTCCACTTCTACCAAGAGGCTATCAAAGCATTGAATTTAAGAAATACTGAGAAGTTGATAAGGACAATCATAAAAGAAGAATTAGAAAAACAGTCGGAGAAAAGCAAATGACAAAAGAACTTAAAGAATATATTAGAAAAAAAATGGTGGAATACAGTGAAAACTACCCACCAACACTCATATCAGACAATGATATTGATGAAATGACGGATGATGTCGTCAATTTAGCGAATCAAATACCAGATAGAAACATAGACTATGTGATTGAAGGATATTTATATGGCAAAACTCATCAATGTTAATATGTCGAAAATGATGTTTTGATAAGTTTACTTTATTTATAAACTATCACCATGTTAAAATAAAAAATAGTTAAACATGGCAAGTCTGCCATGTTTGAGAATTCCATCCAACTTTAGAAATCAATCCTTTCAGTTTTTGCAACATGGCAAATC
>JAVWJF010000263.1:0-3482 GCA_036639195.1 Longicatena sp. | reverse complement strand
GGATGTATTATGTTATCCATTCGCTATGAAGCCATTACCAAAGACCTACCGAAGAATCATAAAAGATATAAAGGTATCGAAACAACATATTGCGGTACTTGGAGATCAACTGATGACCGATGTGTTAGGTGCTAATATGATGGGGTTACATACGATTTTAACAGCGCAGGCTGTAGAACGAGATTTATCATTTACAAAAGTCAACCGAATTGCGGAAAATATAGTGTTTAAATTATTGAAAGTAACGAAGAAGTTGACGAAGGGAGAATTTGATGAGTAAAATCTGTAAAGGTTGTGGAGTTGTATTACAAAATCATGATGAACAAGCCATTGGGTATACACCTAAGATGGAAGCTGACTATTGTAAACGTTGTTTTCGTATTCGCCATTACGATGATGTTGTAATTTCTATGAAACAAGGAATTGATAGTGATGCAGTACTAACAAAGGTACAAGAAAAAGATGCCTTAATTCTTTGGGTTGTAGACTTATTCGATTTTGAAGCAAATATATTACCAGGCATTAATCGCCATTTGATGGGAAAAGATATTATCATGGTCGCAACGAAGCGAGATTTATTGCCAGTTACGATTGGAAATGAAAAACTATCAAAATTCATTATGGCACGTTTAAAGGATTTAGATATCAAAGTAAAAGGAATTGTAATTTGTGGAGACTTGGTAAAACATGCCACAAAAGAATACAACGATTCCATTGATGAAGTAGAATATGCAATGGAATACTATCGCAATGGACGTGATGTGGTTGTCATGGGAATGGCAAATGCTGGAAAGAGCACCTTGTTAAATGCGATGTGTGATACACAGGATTTAACCACCTCAAGACATCCAGGAACAACCTTGGATTTCAATGAAATAGAGCATCATGACTTTGTGATTTATGATACACCAGGTTTAACTAGAATGGATTCTTTACTCACACATATCGATGACAAGCTATTAAAAACGTTAATTCCTTTAAAACCATTAAAGGCAAGAGGATATCAGTTTTATGAATCCCAAACCTTATCCCTAGGTGGGCTTGTGCGTTTGGATTTGATTGGTTGTGAACAAGTGAGCTGTGTTGCGTATTTTAGTGATCGATTAAAATTGCACCGTAGTAAAGCAGAAAAAGCAAATCAATTGTGGAGTGAACATTTAGGTGAATTATTATCACCAGCTCTAGATGAGAATTATACAGACATGCGTACTTTTGAATTACATCATGTACGTGATAAGGTTGATGTTGTCATCCATGGTTTGGGATGGTTTTGTATTAGTGGAAATGTAGAAACATGTAAAGTGTTTGTGCCAAAAAATGGCAATGTAACATTTAGAAAGGCTATGATATAAGATGTTAACAGGAAAACAAAAGAGTTATTTGCGCGGAATTGCGCAAACAAGAAATGCATTATTTCAAATGGGTAAGGATGCATTATCAGAAAATTTAGTGAAAACTATTTCTGATTCCTTAGAAGCTCATGAATTAGTAAAGGTTTCTTTATTAAAAACATGTGGTATTAGTGCAAATGAGGCAGCAATCGAAGTAAGTGCTGCAACACATAGTGAAATTGTACAAATTATCGGTAGAACTTTTGTGTTGTATCGTAAGAGTAAAAAGAACAAATTGGAGTTGTAATATGCGAATTGCGGTATTAGGAGGAAGTTTTGATCCGATTCATGTAGGGCATTTACAAATAGCGAAAACAGCGCTAAAAAAGCTTTCTATTGATGAGGTTTGGTTTATGCCTACAAAAGAAACACCTCTAAAAGAAGGACAATGTGCAAGCTTTCAAGATCGAGCAATGATGGTGAAACTTGCTATTCATCCATATCGTTATATGCGTTTATGTACGATAGAAAATGAATGGGAAGATCGTTCGTATACAATACGTACGGTAAAAGAACTACAAAGACGATATCCTATGCATACTTTTTGTTGGTTGATTGGAGATGATCAAGCCCAACACTTTGATGCATGGAAAGATAGTGAGGAATTGAAGAAAAGAATTCCTTTCTTTGTCTTTTCTAGGATAGAAGAGAAGTACACACTTCCACAAGGGTTAACACGTGTTCCCATGGATTTGGTAAGGGTTTCTAGTACCCAACTACGTGCAGGACATCAACTATATAGAATTCCTAAAAGTGTCTTACGATATATTGGTAAAAAAGGTTTATATATAGAAGATATGATCCAAGATAAAATGAATGAAAAGCGATATGTACACAGTGTTTCAGTCGCAAACTTATGTGTACAATTAGCGAAAGCTCATCAACTAGATACACGCGTAGCGTATCTTATGGGAATTGCACATGATGTTTGTAAACAACTACCACTAGCGCAAGCGAGTATTTGGATGAAAACACATCTTCCACAAAACATGGAAGAAGCAAGTTCCATTTGGCATGGCTATATTGGTGCGGATTATATACGCAAACATTTCTATATGGATGATCGCCGTATTTGTGAAGCAATTTATCATCATGTGAAAGGACGTAATCGTACAGATTACGATCGTATCTTATATATCGCAGATAAGTTAGATCCAAGCCGTGGGTATGATTCCAGTAAACAAATTGAAATAAGTATGAAATGTTTAAAAGAGGGATTTACAGTAGTAAAACAAGAACAACAAACCTATCTGAAAAAAGAAGGAATTATAAAGGAGTAATTATACATGAGTGATTTATTAAATATTGTACAAAAAGCAATCGATGAAAAGAAAGGGGAACATGTCCTTAAATTTGACTTTCGTTCCATCAATCCATTCATCGATGATTCTATTATTTGTAGTGCATCGAATATTCGTCAAGTACACGCAATTGCGCAAAATATCAAAGATCGTGTTCGTGAACATGGATATGATATTCGTTCCATGGAAGGGAACAGTGAATCTCGTTGGGTATTGGTAGATATTGATACAATTATCGTACATGTCTTCTTACAAGAAGAACGTGAACATTTCCAACTAGAGAAGTTATATGCAGATCTTCCTAGTGTGGACTTTACTTTATGATGTATCAAGAGTTAGCCCATTTCTATGATGCTTTAGTAAAAGATGATGAGGCAACTGCAGATTGGATATCACTTATCAAACGCTATGTAACAAGTGGACGTATACTAGAACTTGCTTGTGGAAGTGGAGAAATCACCATTGCACTAGCAAAAGAAGGATATCAAGTAGATGCCAGTGATTTATCTGCGGATATGATTCGAGTAGCACAAGAAAAAGAGCACAGTGAGTTGGTGAACTGGTCTGTCATGGACATGTGTCACTTTAATGTGGAAAGCCAATACAATGGCATTCTTTGTTTGTGCGATAGTTTTAACTATGTATTAAAAGAGCAACAAGTAGAACAATTGTTTCAAGATGTGTGGGATCATTTACAGGATGAAGGAATCTTTATCATGGATATGCATTCTTTAGATCGTTTGGAAGAATTCGAAGAAGAATATAACGAAGTTGGGCATATGGGAGATTG
>JAVWJF010000262.1:0-3510 GCA_036639195.1 Longicatena sp. | reverse complement strand
TTTTTCATAGATATTATCACTACTACTTTTTCTCATAAATTGTAATCTCCTAGTTATATTATATATAATATAATACTTTTTTTTAAAAATTTTAGCAAGGAAAAATATTTTAACAACTTTATTTTTCTAATAATTCTATTTCTTTTCGTAGTTTCATATGCAGTCTTACAAACCAGAAAAACAAAACTATCCCCATTACCATAAGGATATAGAACCAAGTATTCTTTTCATATCCATAATACAAACAAAAAGCACTTGCTACCAACAAACATGCTCGTATAAGAGAATATCTATTAGAAATTACTTTCATGGATTGTAGTTGTTTTTGTTTATTATCTACTATAGTACGAATGGTTTCACAGTTCATTGACTACACCTTCCTTTGTCGTTAATCTTTTATTTCTTGTGTTTCATTATATCACGCAACATTCTTCTTTCCTAATGTTTTCATTAGAAAAAAACAGGATTTCTCCTGTCTTATTCAAACAATGTAAATTCTTCAAATTCCTCTTCTACTTCTTTTTCTTCAACCGCTACTTCATCTTGTGTTTTTTCAATTTGTTCGATATATGAAAGCTTTTCTAATGTGTAGAAATCTTGGATTGCCGGGATTGGTGTTGAGAAGGTCGCATCCTTACTCATCAACGCAATATCCTTAGATACAATCTTATGAACGTCTCCATTTGCCACGATAATTTCATCGTTTAAATCATACATTTCAATCTTCTCTATCATATATGGTTTTGATTTTACTTTCTTACAGATCATATTTCCCTTTGTAGGACGTCCTGTAATTTCAATATCACTCATCTTTAAACGTTTAAGTGCACAATTGTCACTAAACACAACCAGTTGTTTAGCATCACCACGATATACACAAGCACTAGCTACGGTATCACTTACTAGTTTGATTGCTTTAACACCCTTGCTTCTTGGTGACGTTAATGGAATAAGAGAGATAGGGTAACGAGATACATATCCATTCTTAGTTGCGATTAGAATTTCATCTCCATCATATCCAACGAAGGTGCTCACAACTTCATCTCCATCCAATAGTTTCATATTGCTCATGGTTTTGTTGTTACGAGACACTTCATAATCTGAAACGAATGTCTTTTTCACCAACCCTAAACGAGTGGTAGAAATAATATATGCATTAGTTTTAAAGGAATTCACCACAAAAGCATCTGTGATTTTCTCATCCCCTGTAATCTTAATATTGGAGTTGATATGGCTACCGATATCCTTCCATTTTTGTTCTTCTACTTCATATACTGGTGTATATCCATAGGTACCTTGATTGGTAAAGAACATAATGTTATCTAAGGTATTGACTTCCCCATAACCAATCAAGTGATCGCCTTCTTTAATACCCGTCATCGTATCACTACCTGCATTATAGCTACGCATAGAAACACGTTTTACATAGCCATCACGAGAAATCGTAAACATAACTTGTTCGTTGTTGATCATCGCAACCTTATCAATCACAATTTCTTCGATCTCATGTTCGATGGAAGTAAGTCTAGGAGTTGGGAATAGTTTTTGTACATTCTTCAACTCACTTACAATTACTTTGCGAAGTGTTTTAGGGTCTTCTAAAATATTTTTTAATTGCGCTATTTCTTTCTTTAACGTTTCATCTTCTTCACGAAGTTGTGTAATATCCGTAGAAGATAAACGATATAAACGCATCGTTACGATGGCTTCTGCTTGTTCATCACTAAAACCAAACGCTTCCATAATTTTACTCTTAGAATCTGCTTTATCTTTTGAAGCACGAATCAAGCGAATGATTTCATCCAAGACAGAGACTGCCTTAATCAAACCATCTAAGATATGACAACGCTTTTCTTTCTTATGTAATTCAAAACGACTTCTTTTTTCAATCACTTCATGACGGTGTGCAATAAATGCATCCAACATTGGAATAAGCCCCATTTGTATCGGACGTTTATTTACAATTGCCACAACATTATAATTATAAGATACTTGTAGATCCGTATTTTTATATAAGAAGTTTAAGATGAGTTGTGCATCCGCATCTTTCTTAATATCCACAACAACACGCAATCCATTACGATCACTTTCATCACGAACATCTAGAATACCATCAATTTTCTTATTCAAACGAACATCATCGATTTTCTTAACCATATTACTTTTTACTACTTCATATGGTATTTCATGTACAACAATTTGTTGGATTGTTTTGGTTTGTTCAATGGTTACTTTACTACGTACCATGATACGCCCTTTACCACTTTGGAAAGCTTCTTTAATACCATCAATTCCTTGTACGATTCCACCTGTTGGAAAATCAGGGCCTTGAATGTATTCCATCAATTCCTCTAATGTACTATTTGGGTATTGAATACGATAAATCGCCGCATCAATGGATTCACTTAAATTGTGAGGAGGAATGTTTGTCGCATATCCTGCCGCAATACCAGTAATCCCATTTACCAATAAATTAGGATAACTTGTTGGTAATACCGTAGGTTCTAATTCTGTATCATCAAAGTTTAAGGACCAAGTTACCGTATCCGCATCAATATCACGTAATAAGTATTCACTTATCTTTCCTAAACGAGCTTCAGTATAACGCATTGCTGCAGCTGGATCATCATCGATAGACCCATTATTCCCTTGCATATCAATCTGAGGATGGCGTATTTTCCAATCCTGAGACATACGTACCATGGCATCATAAACGGAACTATCTCCATGAGGATGATAGTTACCGATAACCAAACCTACGGTCTTAGCAGATTTACGATATGCTTTATCCCATGTATTCCCATCGCGATACATCGCATATAAAATTCTTCTTTGTACTGGTTTTAATCCATCACGTGCATCAGGAAGTGCACGATCTTGAATAATGTATTTTGAATAACTTCCAAAACGTGTCCCCATAATCTCTTCAAGAGGAGTTTGAATGATACTTGCATGATTTACAATAGGTGTTTCTTCTTTTTTCTTCATCATTTCGCCTCCGCTTCAAAATTTTCTTCCAACGTGAACGAAACATTTGCTTCAATCCAATCACGGCGAAGTTCTGCTTTATCCCCCATCAATACAGATACACGTCGTTCTGCCACGACTGCATCTTCAATGGTTACTTGAATCAATGTTCTAGTTTCTGGGCACATGGTTGTATCCCAAAGTTGATCTGCATTCATTTCACCAAGACCTTTATAACGTTGTAAGTTGTATCCTTTTGGGAAAGTCTTACGAACTTCATTCAATTCATCGTCGCTCCAAGCATATTGCATTTCTTTTCCTTTTTGAAGCTTATACAAAGGAGGTAATGCGATATACACCATACCTGCTTCAATCAATTCACGCATATAACGATAGAAGAATGTTAACAACAATGTTTGAATATGTGCTCCATCGGTATCGGCATCGGTCATGATGATGACTTTATGATAGTTGGAATCTTCCGCATGAAAGTTCGCACCTACTCCAGCACCCAAAGCATGTATGATTGTATTTAATTCTTCG
>JAVWJF010000261.1:0-3514 GCA_036639195.1 Longicatena sp. | reverse complement strand
CATTCGAAGAATCCGCATCAGAAAAACCGCGCTGAGCATAAATCATATCAATTTTTATAAGTCCACTAAACGGATTTTTCTCTTCACATTCAAAGCCGAAATCTGTAATTTGTTCTTCGTTAATTTTTTCAGGATCAAGTATAAATGCTTTCATTTCAAAATATTGAGCTAAATGTCGTTCAATAAATTCACACAAATTCTGCGGATAAAGCTTTACCTTATCTATGTTCTTATCGCTACTTTCAGTATCACGCGATTGATAATACGCCTCTTGATAATCGTCAAATAGCTTACCGATATCTTTTGGCAAAAAGCACCGGCGAACACCTAATTTCCCGCCTTTCCATTTAAGCGTAGGAATAATGTTTGCTACATAATGAAATTCATTATTTTGGACTTCAAGCCATATATCCATTGTTGGAACAATATCAATCCAATCAGATAAATCTACAGGTTTCTCCGAATCTTTTACAACCCACCTACTCCCAATTTCATTTATGGCTTTGCGATTGGTTACAGTCAAATCATTATAGATGAAATTATTTCCATCCCCTTTTATAAGAAATTTACGCAAAGCATCCATAGCAGATGTTTTTCCGCTATTATTCGCTCCTACAAATAAAGTTGTATTGTTACTGAAATCAATCTTAACATCTCTTAGTTTGCGAAAATTTCTTATTCCAATAAATGATATTACCATATACGCGTCTCCCTTTATAATACAACTTATTTGAATGCCTTTATATATCTAAACATAAGAGAATTATCTTTCAAACATTGCTACAATAATAGAAGTGCCAGATTCCGAATGGCTATATCTTCTATCATCGTCTTTGTCGTAATCTTCTTTTAAAGCAGATGTTATGCTGCCTGAAATATCAAGATAATAGCGCATATCGGACACATCAAAATCCCTATCCCCAATCTCAATCGTCCCGTTAATATTGTTGATATGATTTTTTATTTTTTCGCAAGCTAAATCTTCTAGCTCTGACCATACAGCATCTTCCAAAAATGTGCTTGTTTCATTTATAAGCCCTACAATATCTTCGCTTTCGGCTTTATCAATCACATGATAAACCGCTTCTGCGAGTTCATCTGACAACTCATATTGAACATGATCTGAAATTTTGTCAACGAGTTGATTTTTGAATGCTTCTGTTAGTTCTTCATCATCCGAAACGTCGTAGTCATCCATAATTGCGTTTATCAGCTCGATTGCGTCATCTAGTGTTAGCGGCTTAAGGATATAAAACATTTTTTCTGATGACAGAAATGTATTGCGAAGTTTATAAAATTCACAGTATTCACTAGAGTAGAGTTTTTGCAATATTTGTCCATATTCTTCTCTGTCATGATAGCTCAAACTTCCATATGCGCGTTCCAATGAAATTGTAGTTTTACGTTCTAATGATCTATCCAGAATACGCAACTCGACAATACCTTTCAAAAAGTAGAAAAATGCGGTATTTTTTAAGGAAATCATAAGAACATAGTTTTTTCCTGTAATGCAACTTTGCTATATCAGACTTTAGGGCTCTGAAAATCTGCTCATAAAATACAGCATTATCAATTATCGCCACCTGCTCGTTTGGATTTGATGTTATTTCAGAATAAAGGTAATCATTGACTGATGGATTTATAACTGCAATCTTAACTGCTCCTTTATCATCAATATTTTTAATTAGAGAATCTGTTAAGCGAATTGTAGATTCTTTGTATTGATTAACCGATGTATCGCACTTCGCCTCTTGGATAATTCTCTCATTGAAAGCACGTTCCAATACTGTGTTATCAACTGTCGTATCAGAGAGTGAATATAGTGTATTCATGAGAATCCGATCGCTCATATCCAATCTGTTTCGGAACTCATCCTTCCAGACATCTTCTGGATTGTCAAGTTTTCTAATAATATATTGAAGATAATCCCCACTATGAACAGTCCCATAGTTATGCTTTTGTGTGACATATTCAATAACTCGAGGGTTATAATTTACATGATTTACTATCCTCAGATACCCTTTATTTCGCTTCACTTGGGACAAGTATTCCTGTGGCAACCCATTAAAGTAAAGATGGTTATATAGAATTTTTGCTTTCTCCCAAGGTAACATCCTGTCTAAATCAAGTATATACTTATTCTGCTCATACCTGTCCATAATTTCCTTGAAAGTCAAGTAGGCTTGCGCCGCTTCATTCAAAATAGTAACTCGACTATTGAGTATCAGTTTTTTATTTTTGTTTCTGGTAATAAATGATATGAGTGTTTTCAATTCATTGGGCTGCGAATCTTTCAAGTTAAGATAATGCTGACCCAGGAAATCATCTAAAAGAACAATTTCTTTTTTATTTGGTGATAGACTAAGTGACTGCTTTATTTCCGAAATATTGTTGTTGGTTACATATCTAACTTTATAATCCTTATCAGCATAGTACAAAAGCAGCATTTTTGATACGGTACTCTTACCAACGCCAGGCGCACCAATGATAATAATGATATTATCTTGACGAAGTCTTTCTATTGCATCATCATATGCTTGCGTCTCTACGAACAACTTGATTTGCTCTTTGATATCAAGCATAAGCTCGGAGCAATCAATAAAAACATTTTGGTTATTGACAAGTGATAAGACATCCGATGCGCATAACCAAAGTTTATAATTTTTTACAACTATGTCCTTGTTTTGCTCATCTTCAAGGAAACTGTTGATATCATTTCTATCTATTACGTGAGAAATATCAGGCATAAACTCATCAAACATCTCGATGATTTCTTGCTTGTTTTTTCGGGTTAGACTTTGACTTGTACAAACAAAGTATTTCTTTGGATGATGTCGTTGGATTTTTTTGTCCTCTTTTTTAAGCGAGAATTTGAGTTGAGAGTATGTACTACCCGCATAGTGTTTGGCCTGAATTATTATTGTGGGATTTTTCTCCTTATCACAAATATCAACACCTGCATCGACCCCACGCGAAAATGTAAATAGCTCCTCAGAAAGTAACTCCTGCATTATATCCTTGCATAGTATCTCAAATTCATAATCATTCAGATTAGATAAGTCAAACATACCCGTACCACCTGTCTGTTTTTGAATGTGCCTTTTTACATGGAAATCTTCCTATTCATAGAAAATCAACCTTCCCTAATTGCTATATTCTTTATCCCATTATATCAACTCTAAAGCAAAATTTCCACAACTTCCCATACAGCTTTCATAACCGTTTCAAACGAAATCCCCTTTGCATAAGCAAACTTCACGCTATACTTCTGCCACAGGTCTCGCATATCATTATTCGTCAAAATTTGCTCAATGATTTTCTGCGGATTTTTCATTAATTCCGTACTGCCCCTATAATTGGCTGTTGCCGCAATCAACACGCCACCTTTGATTACAAATTTATTGCAATAATCAGAAACTGCTAATCCGGCAAGAAATCTTTCGAACATATAATTTTGAAGCACTACTTGTGCCGCAATATTATTTTTCTTCGCGTATTGATTGATTTGTGCTTT
>JAVWJF010000260.1:0-3529 GCA_036639195.1 Longicatena sp. | reverse complement strand
CTTATTATAATTCCATAATGAAAAAGTAGCCATTTCTTCCGTTTCATAATAGCCTATTATTTTCCTTTTCTGTTTCTTGCTATCGGAGGTAGAAATGTATTCTGCAGTAACGCAAGCTACCCAGGGCTTGCGTCTATTCCCTTGTAATCTGTATACACTTCCCATTCCATTTGCTTTTTTAATACCAGCATTTCTTTCCAACACTACCAACACCTTCTTATGCTTTCCTAACTAAACCATACCCTCTTTCACTCTTAAAATCAACGTATATTAACTAGTTAGCTAACACGTAGCTAACTAAAAGAAATTTGTAATCTTTATGAAACTACTTTTTTATAGGGCTAATTGTAAGATAAGGGATTTTTCATAAATTACTTAAATAAGAATTAACAAATTTGAAAGGAGAAACAACATGGAAGTAAGTATTATTCAGGCTCTATTGGTCTTCATTGTTGCCTTTATTATGGGTATTGACCAATTCAGTTTCTTAGAATCTTTATATCAACCAATTGTTATGTGTCCTATGATTGGTGTAATCTTAGGCCAATTAGAACTTGGTATCGTAGTTGGTGGTGCATATCAGTTGATGCAAATCGGTAGTATGCCAATTGGTGGAGCTCAGCCACCTAATGCGATTATCGGTGGTATCATGGCAACCGTATTCGCAGTTTCATTGGGAATGGAAGCTACAGCTGATGGTGTAGGTGCTGCATTAGGTTTAGCTGTTCCATTTGCAGTATTTGGACAGTATGCAGTAACTGTAACATTTACAATTATGTCAGGTATGATGACAAAAGCTGATAAATGTGCAGAAAATGCAGATGCAAAAGGTATTCGTAACATCAACTTCATGGAAATGGGAGTTTTAGGTGTTCTATTTGGCGTATTAGCTGTTGCTGGTTTATATGGTGGTAAAGAATTAGGTGTAATTCTTAAAGACTTATCTTTCCAATACTCTTGGGTAATGGCTGGATTAGACGCTGCTGGTGCTGCAATGAAATTCGTAGGTTTCGCTATCTTAATGAAAGTTATGATGTCTGGCGAAATGTGGGGGTTCTTATTTGCAGGATTCACAATGTCAGTAATTTGTGTAAATTCTCCTATTGCTAAAGCAAACTTATTGCTTTGTGCATTCGTTGGTCTTGCAATCGCATTGTACGATTACCAAATCAACACTAGAATTAAAGCAAATGCTGGTTCAAATGTAGGAGGTGTTACTGATGGCATATAATATTCCAAAGCAATATAGTGATTTAACACCTGCTCCACAATTGGATAAAGGTACATTAAACAAAATGGTATGGATGTCTTGTTTCTTACAAGCATCATTCAACTATGAAAGAATGCAAGCTTGTGGTTGGTTATGGGGTATCTTACCAGGATTAAAGAAAATCCATACAAACCAAGAAGACTTAAAAGCTTCTATGGCTCACAACCTTGATTTCTTGAATACTCACCCTTTCTTAGTAACATTCGTTATGGGTATTGTATTATCTCTTGAACAAAACAAAGCAGATACTGACACAATTCGTTCCGTACGTATCTCTGCAGCTGGTCCATTAGGTGGAATCGGTGATGCATTGTTCTGGTTAACATTAGTTCCTATTACTGCTGGTTTAACAGCTAACTTAGCAATGGATGGTAGCATCATTGGTGCTGTATTATTCCTAGTTATCTTCAATGCTGTTCAATTCGTAGTTCGTTGGTGGTTAATGCACTGGTCTTATAACTTAGGTACAAAAGCTGTAACTATGCTTACAAGTAACGCGAAAGAATTCACACGTGCTGCTTCTATCTTAGGTATCTTCGTTGTAGGTGGTTTGATCGCTACTTATGGTTCAACTTCATTACGTATCTACGTTGGTGAACCTGCAATCAACATCCAAGGATTATTAAATGGTATCTTACCTAAATTGATTCCATTAATGATTACAATCGGACTTTACTCATTAATCAAAAAAGGTTGGTCTCCAATCAAATGTATCATCTTAATCCTTATCACAGGAATCGTAGGATGTGCATTCGGAATCTTCGCTGGTGACTCTAAAGCAATGGATCAAGATGGAAAAACTATCAATGGTGGATATACACCACTTGTTGAATGGTATTCTTATCCAGAACCTGCTCCAGCTCCAAAAACAGGTGATGACGCTCTTAAAGCAATTCAGAACGTTGTTGATCAGTTATCAAAAGATGGTATTAAAGTAACAATGCCAGAATAATGTTTCGCAAAAAGCTCTCTCATCCTACTTTGTACATGGACATGTACAATGGATAAAGACCATAGGGAATCTCTATGGTCTTTTTTAGAAAAATAAACGAGGAAAATATATGAACATTTTTACTATTATTATATTTGGCATACTGATTGTTTGTATTTTAATGTATTACATTGTAAAAGGATTTTGTGTAAATAAAATCACAAAAGCTATCAAAAACAATGAGAATTCTAAAGTAATTCAATTAAGTAAACAGAAAATGACACAAAGATTTATGGGTGATTATGTATGTACACTGTATAGATTACGTGCATATTCAAACTTGGGTAACGAGAAAAATTTTAAAAAGGAATTAGATGCCACACTTGAAAAGGAATTTAACTTTGAACAGCAAAAAAGTTTCCTTGAAATGTACTATCACTACTTCTTATTAAAAGGTGATCGTGAATATAGTGAAAAACTATTAAATAAAATACAAGAATTAGGAGAGCCTTCTTTTCTTGCATATAATGAGCAGGCGTTTGAAGTCATGATCAATCATAGAACGGACTACATTGATGTACTTGATGCGGAAATTAACAGTAAGAAGCATTCTGGATTTGCCTTAGGTGTCATGGTATTTCTTATAGGTGAGCAATATCTTACATTAGGAGATAAAGAGGAGGCAAGAACTTACTTTTATAATAGTTTGTCCTGTTTTCATCCAGCGGCTGTTTATGTTCCTGTTGCAAAAAAACATGTTAATACTCTATCAGATGAGCTACAATTGGATCGTCCGAAGTATTAATGAAAAATCATTCTATGAATATACAACTTAAACTAGCAAGTCTTTATATTTTGTTAGTTTTTTTTGATGATAATTTGTCAAATCAAATGCAACACATTATGTAAGTGAAATTAAAATAATATTTCGCATGGTGTCTTAAATCCTAAACATTTTCGTGGACGATTATTCATCATTAATAAGGCGCAGGTCAGTTCACATTCATTTACTTTTGATAAATCCATACCTTTTGGATAAAATTCTCTTAATAGTCCATTTGTATTCTCGTTCGTTCCTTTTTGCCATGCACAATAGGGATCACAAAAATATGCTGAACAGTTTAACTCTTTCTCTATCTTCTCATAACCTGCGAACTCTTTGCCCCTATCAAATGTGATTGTTTTTACTTTCTCTGCTGGAAACTCCTTTAACGCATTAATAATTGCTGGTGTTACATTTTCTTCTTTACGATTTGGTAACAGTATTGCTATATAATACCTTGATTTACGCTCTGCTAATGTGACAAAACAATATTTGCTCTTTCTTT
>JAVWJF010000259.1:0-3552 GCA_036639195.1 Longicatena sp. | reverse complement strand
GCATCCATCATTTTGTTTTCTTCTCCATAAAGTGTTGTAGACTCCAACCACTAATCCCCATTGTAAGAAAGGTTGTAATTACACACAACAATAAAATCCAAATCCAATTCTTCGCAATGATGGGAAACACAGAAATCAACGCCACCCCCGCAGGAATGAAGAAGAATGGAAGATGTCCCAGCAAAAAATCAGATACACTACTAATGTATTCTAACTTCACCACACGAAAACGTAACAGTACAACCAATAATACCATACCAATCAAACTTCCTGGTATCACTAAATCAAACACTTTAGCACAAAACTCTCCAATATAATACACTCCAAATACAATAATAAGCTCTCTAAAAATCTTCATCTACTTCACCTGTCGCTTTTTCTTAGGATATGCCTTTGCATTCCCTTGATTCGTTTTCCCATAAGGTTTGTGTTGGAAAGAGTTTCCAGATTTATGAAATGGAATCAAACACTTTGATCCATTCCCTATCAAATCCATTCTTCCCGCTTCTTTTAATGCTTTATGAACCAAATCATAATTCTTTGGATATGTAAATTGCATAAGTGCTCTTTGCATTGCTTTTTCTTCATATGTTTTTGCGACATACACAGGCTTCATTGTTTTTGGATCCAATCCCGTATAATACATACAGGTTGCTGGTGTACCTGGAGTTGGATAGAAATCTTGTACTTGTTTTGGTGTGTAGTGAATCTTTTTTAAGTAACAAGCAAGTTCAATTGCCGCATGTAAATCGGAACCTGGATGAGAACTCATCAGATAAGGCACAATAAATTGATTCATCTGGAATTCTTCATTCTTTGCCTTAAACTTTTCAACAAATTTTAAATATAATTCTTTTCTAGGTTTTCCCATTTTATCCAATACTGCAGGACTAATATGTTCAGGTGCCACCTTTAATTGTCCACTGATATGATGTTTTACAAGTTCATCGAAGAACTCATCGCTTTTATCATACATCAAATAATCATAACGAATGCCTGAGCGAATAAATACTTTCTTAATATTAGGAAGTTCTCGTATTGCACGTAAAATATCTAAGTAACGAGAATGATCTACTTTCATATTATCACAAGGTTTCGGAAATAAGCATTCTTTGTTTTTACACGCTCCATATTCACGTTGTTTATCACATGCTTCTCGAGAGAAATTGGCAGTAGGACCACCAACATCATGAATATATCCTTTAAAATTCGGCATTTCTGTAATACGTTTAGCTTCTTCTACAATATTATCTTTACTACGCGTGGAAATCACACGACCTTGATGATGCGTAATCGCACAAAATGCGCAAGAACCAAAGCACCCTCGATTGCTTACAATGGAGAACTGCACCTCTTCAATAGCAGGTATGTATTTATATTTTGGATGAAACGTTCTCTCATATGGTAAGGAGTATGTAAAATCCATTTCTTCTTGCGTCAAAGGCAATGGAGGTTGATTTTGAATAACATACCATCCATCATAAGGCTCTACTAACACATGCGCTGCTATCGCGTCAATGTTTTCATGCTGAACATGAAAGCTTTTTGCATATGTCTTTTTATCCTTCACTACTTCATCAAAACTTGGTAACATAACATAATCACCCAAGTATTCAATGGATTTACTTTTCCAAACAGTTCCACGAAGATAACAAATATCCTTTGCTTCTAAACCACTATTCAACGCATCCGCAAGTTCTACAATGCTATTTTCTCCCATTCCATACAATAACAAATCTGCTTGAGAATCAATAAGAATAGAACGTCGTACTTTATCATCCCAATAATCATAATGAGAAAGTCTTCTTAGACTTGCCTCAATCCCTCCAATGATAACTGCCTTATGCGGAAATAAACGCTTCAAAATCTGTGTATACACAATTGTAGCACGATCTGGTCGTTTTCCCATAACCCCTTCATCACTATAATAATCGCTATCTCTTCTACGCTTTCCAACGGAGTAATGATTTACCATGGAATCAATATTACCAGAAGAAACCAAAAAACCTAAACGCGGTTCACCAAACTGTAAAAATTCTTCATCATTATGCCAATCAGGTTGTGCTAAAATGGCGCAAGTATACCCATATGCTTGTAAAACACGTGTAATGATTGCACACCCAAAAGATGGATGATCCACATAAGCATCCCCACATACATATACAAAGTCAAAATACTCATACCCCTGTTCGATCATCTCTTCTCGTGTTGTTGGTAAAAATGCCATATACATCACTCCTGTTCTGTTTTACTATAGTACCATACTTTTTCATTTTGTCTATTCACTATATGATTTATTTGTACTAATACATTAATTATATCTTAGAATTTGTTTTCCTTATATCCTTTTTGAACTTTGATAGAACAATTTTCTTAAAACAACAAAGAAAACATAAGATAAAAGTTGCCGTTTTTTTCTCAAGGATGAATATCAATAGATAGCATTACGCAGTATAAAACAATACTATATTTATAGAAAACCATAAGAAAAATAGGAGTATATCCAAGTAGTTAAACCTGGGTTCCCCCTATTGTTCACAATCAGTATCAAATATAGTAATCCAAATGATTTTTAAGATAATAAAACTCAGGTCACTCTAATGTAGTAAAGTCAACAATATCTACTTTGTATTTACCATCAGACTTTTGCAGTTTCATTTCAATAATATCTTCTTCATTATATTTCTCAGATCCGTTCTCATAAGCTATATTACCAATAAGAGTAAACCTGTCATCTTTATCAAATGATGTAAAGGTTTGAACATGGGAATCTCCCCATGAGTTGTCTGTCCCAACGACCGTATGATTTTTTACAATTTCCACATCTACAGCAGTAGATAAATTTTTATCAACATTTTCATCCTCATCAAGGAACAAATAAGCAGTATACACAACATCATATTGTTTCGGTGTGATATGTTCTATAACTATTTTCAAAGACTCTTTGTTCTCGCTGATTGCGCACTCCTTAACTGTAACCTCAGTAGATTTTTCAATTTTAGAACAGCCAACTAAAAGCATGATGGATAACAATAAAAATAATGTTTTTTTCATATTTTACCCTCTTTCTGCCCTTAAATTTGAGCGACTTATGGAGATCATAATTCATTTTTCATGAACTCTCCTTATATATATATTATCATTCTAAATACGCAAAAGCAAAGTAATCTTTTACAGTATTAAAGATAGATTCAAAGATGATTATTCACGTATAACGATACATTACATTCCCAGCTATTCTCAATATTCTTTACGATTTCAACATCTATATTTCTTTTCGTATCTTCCATATGAATAAACTGTTTTCTTTGGCTAGAAGTTTTCAATACAAATATCCATGATGGACCTTCACCCTAGTTGTATGCCCTGCGTGACACAAAAGAAAAATGACAGCGTACACACTGTCATTTTAGAAGTTAGAGGTTTGGTTGTAAAGTTTCAAGGAAGAATAACGGGAAAGGAACCCATCTCTCTAATTGTTAGTTTTATCTAACTTCTCTTAAAGTATATACAAAAAATTAGCCCTTGTCAACTTATTTTAACAATTTTTTC
>JAVWJF010000258.1:0-3603 GCA_036639195.1 Longicatena sp. | reverse complement strand
CTACCTATCTTATCTTATGCTCTACCTTAATTTTGGTCTGTGTTATGCAGGATATTGTATATATTTTGTGCAACTTTTTCTGGAACAACTTCTTTTATTTCATCGATGTTGGCTTCTTTTAGTCGTTTTAAGGATTTAAAATGTTTCCAAATTTCTTTTTTACGTACTTCACCAATACCTTCTACTTCATCTAATATGGATTTTGTCATTGCTTTATTTCGCAATCGACGATGAAAACTAATCGCATAACGGTGCACTTCATCTTGCATTTGCGTTAATAAGAAGAACAGTGAACTATCACGAGCAACAGGTAGGATATTTCCATGTACATCCATCAAATTACTCGTACGATGGTGATCATCCTTCACCAAACCACAAATGCATAAGGAAACATCCAACGCATCTATAATTTCTTTTGCGGCTTCAATCTGCAACTGCCCACCATCCACAATAAGTAAATCAGGAAACTTCGCACGTTCTTTTAGGAGTCGAACATACCGTCGATAGACCACTTCTTTCATAGAATCCAAGTCACTAATATATTCACCAAGCTTATACACCCGATAATCTTGTTTACTTGCTTCTCCATCTTTGTATACAACCATACCAGAAACATTAAAAGTTCCTGAGATATGAGAGTTATCAAAAAGTTCAATTCGATGAATCTCTCGTTGAAGAAGACTACACAACTGTGCCATTCCCTCTTCTCTACGATTCACCTTACGCTCTACTAATTCAAATTTTTGTTCATGTGCATTTTTCGCATTATGTAATACCATCTCAACTAGTTTTAACTTATCTCCACGAATCGGTTGTGAAATCTTCGTATCTAAGATTTCTTCTAGATGTTCAATGGAATACTCTTTTGGAATCAAAATTTCTTGTGGCAATGGATTGGATGCGTAGTACTGTAATACAAAAGACACAAAAGCATCTTCTCCATCTTCATATAAAGGAGTAATGGATAAGGTTCGCTCCAATAACTTCCCTCCACGAACAAAGAACCCTTGAATTGAAATATATCCTTTGTCTATATAATACCCAAACACATCTCGATCTTTACGATCTTTAAAATCGATTTGTTGACGTGCAGTCACATGTTGAATGGCTTGTATTAAATCTAACTTTTCTTTTGCTTTTTCAAACGCAAGTTCTTCACTTGCTTGTTCCATTTCGCTTTTTAATTCTTGTAGTAACTCTTTTGCATCCCCCTTCAAGAACTTACGAATTCCCGCTGCCATATCCGTATATGTTTTAGGATCAATGTCATATACACAAGGAGCCAAGCATTGTCCCATATGATAATATAAGCATTCTTTCTTGGGAAGTTTTTTACACTTACGAAGAGGATAGATACGATTTAGTAACTTTACTGTATCATACGCTGCAGAACTATCGGGAAAAGGGCCAAAGTATTCTGCTTTGCGATCATTTGTATTGCGTACGACTTTTAGAATCGGTGCTTTCTCCTTTGATAATTTCAAGTAAGGATAAGTTTTATCATCCATAAACATGATATTAAAAGGTGGAGTATGCTTCTTAATTAAGTTGATTTCTAATAGGAGTGCTTCTTTCTCACTACCCGTCACGATATACTCAAAATCATCGATGTTACTAACAAGGCGGGTAGTCTTAAAATCATGTGCGCCAACAAAGTATTGACGTACACGATTCTTTAATTTTTTTGCCTTTCCAACGTAAATGATTTCTCCTTGTTTGTCTTTCATCAAATAACAACCAGGGAGTGGCGGTAAAATGGCAAGCTTATCTTCTATTTTTGCCATATTGGCCATATCATCACTTCCCTTTCTGTTTCAAAGTCACAACAGTAGCACCTAAGCCACCTTCTCCTTGACCACCCATCACAAAGCTCTCCACTCTTGGATTGCGTTTTAAATAGTCATGGACTCCTTTACGAAGAGCCCCTGTACCAACACCATGAATCAAGCGTACAGTATACGCTTTACATAAAATGGCATCATCCAAATACTTATCAATGACTGGAAGAGCTTCTCCCACACGCATGCCAATGACATTGCATTCCAAAGAAATGTTCTTTACACTCTTTGAAGTATACTCTTTCTTCGATTTTTTCTGTACTTGACGTTTGGCATGCGTGATATCTTTACTTGTCACATTCATTTTCATCCCATTCGCAAGAACACATACTTTATCTTTATTGATGGATAAAATCTCTCCATAATAATGATATTGTTTAATTAACACACAATCCTTTACAGAGAACACTTCATCACTTTCTTCATCTACTTCCTCATCTTGTTGCATACCCTTTAATCGAGTTTTCAAATCTGTAACTTCATGAGGCTTTGTTTCTTCATTGATTGCCTTAAAAGAATCTAAGATATCTTGGGCTTCTTCTTTGGTTTGATCTAATAGTTTTTCAGCTTCTAGTTTTGCCTGTTGAAGAATATGCGCCTTTTCATTGTCCAGTTTTCGTTTTTCTTTTTCCAAGCTTTCTTGTAATGCTTTAATATCCGCTAAACGCTCACTCATCTGATCTTTGACTTGTTGATTTTCTAATAAAGTCGCTTCTAATTTATCCATTGCCTGATCTGCCGCTGAACGTGATTCTTCTTTTAATTGATTTGCTTTTTCTAAAACACTTTCTTTTAATCCATAACGTCGTGCTATCTCAAAGGCATTGGATTGTCCACTTACTCCTTCGATATAACGATAAGTAGGACGCATATGTTCCATATCGAATTCTACACTCGATAATAAAATATCTTCATTTTTAGAACCATAATGTTTTAAGGCAGAATAATGGGTTGTCGCAATGATCATTGCACCTGATTTACGAAGATCATCCAAAATTGCCACTGCAAGTGGTTCTCCCTCTCTAGGATCTGTCCCACTTCCTAACTCATCCAATAAAACAATGGAATTGCGACTTGCACGTTTACAAATATTCGCAAGTTTTGAAATGTGCGAAGAAAACGTAGATAGAGATTCTTGAATAGATTGATCATCTCCAATATCTACATAAATGGAATCAAACAATGGCACAAGTGCTTTTTCTGCCGCAACAGGCATTCCACATAGTGTCATTTCCACAAATAACCCAATGGTTTTTAAGGTAACGGTTTTACCTCCAGTGTTTGAACCAGTGATTAAAAGATTATGGTATGGCGCTTTTATTTCATAGGTATTACGTACAACACTTTCTTGTTTAATTAAGGGATGTCGTGCTTGTTCTATGTAGAGATGGTGATCTTTCGTATTCAGTTTTGCGACACACCCATCCACTTCTTTTGCCCATAACGCCTTCGCAAAGATTTCATCCAAAAGCGCAAAGGTATCTAAATTTCCAAGAAGTTCATAACCAACACCTTTCACTTCTTGACTTAACATATATAAAATACGTTCAATTTCTTCTTGTTCCTGACTACGTAAACTTTGTAGCTTATTATTTAAAATAATCAAACTTCTTGGTTCTACATAAGCGGTTTGTCCAGAGGCACTCTCTCCATGAATCAAACCATCCACACTATTCTTTTCACTTATTTTTACTAGAATACAAGTTCTTCCATTACGGATCGTTGTAATAGTATCCATTAATTTTGAAGAATTCTTAGAGATTAC
>JAVWJF010000257.1:0-3611 GCA_036639195.1 Longicatena sp. | reverse complement strand
GAGGCGTACGAAGAACGAAACGCTCTCCATTTATATCTAAAGAAAAGTTCTGATTTGTCAGACCTTTTTTCATATCTTCGATTTTTATATCTGGATTATAAAAAAGATTATCCATAAACGTATGTATATTCATGTAATCACCGTTTCTATCATAGCATATTTCCTATAAATTTGGTAAAATATTAAAGAATAAGAAGGTGAACTTGTGAGAAAAACATTATTAACAACGTGTAATGCAAAATATATACATAAAAACTTAGCTTTGCGTTGGATTTATACCTGTTGTCCAGATACATCCAATGTAACTTTAAAAGAGTATACCATTAAAGATCAGGTTTCTAGAATTGTAGATGAAATACTTAATCGGCAATATCAAGTAGTTTGTTTTAGTTGTTATATTTGGAATATTGATTTGACTTTGGAAATCATTGAATCTTTAAAAAAGAGAGATTCAAAGTTACACATTATCATCGGGGGTCCAGAAGTAAGTTATGAATCATACGAACTAGTGGATAAAGGGGTCGATGCGATTAGTATTGGAGAAGGAGAACAAAGTGTTTGGGAATATGTTTCCATGTTGGATGAAGATATGCCTTATGAAGTGCGTGGAATGTATACGAAAGCATTTCCTAATAAAGAATATAGAAAAACTGCATTGTCCTATCTAGAACAACAAGAGGACCCATATTTCTTAGAGATGGATCATATGGATATGGGAAATCGCTATTTGTATCTAGAAACAAGCAGAGGGTGTCCATATGGATGTACATACTGTTTAAGTTCTACTGATCGTGATGTACGTATGTTTTCTTTGGAATATGTTATGAAATTATTGAAGAAAATTGAAAAAAGTGATGTGCGACAAGTAAAGCTTTTAGATCGTACTTTTAATGCAGATCCTAAACGAGCATTACAAATTGCTCGTTATATGAATGAACATTGTGTTCATCAAATCTTCCAATTTGAAATTGTTGCGGAAACGTTGAGTCCAGATTTGTTGGATTTTTTCGTGAATGAGGCAGATAAGAAAAGATTTCGTTTTGAGATTGGTGTACAATCCTTTAATAAGAAGACGTTATCTTCTGTAGGGCGAATTCAAAATAATGAACGACTTCAAGAAGTCATTGCACAATTACGCGATGCGAATTGTACCATGCACGTGGATTTGATTGCAGGTCTTCCTTTTGAGAATTATGATAGTTTTCATGCTTCTTTTGATCAATTGTTTTCTTTACAAGCAAGTGAGTTACAGTTGGGTATTTTGAAATTACTAAAGGGAACTTTACTTCGAACACAAAGAGAAGAACATGCATTTTCATTTCATATGCAAGCCCCTTATGATGTGACGAGTACCTATTGGTTAACAGAGGATGAAATGCGTCGTATACATACTTGTGGAGAGGCAGTAGAAAAGTTTTGGAACAGTGGCGTTTGTCGAAGGATGATCGCAGTGATTTTAAAAGAGGGATGGTACGATAGTGCTTTTTGTTTATTTATGAAGCTTGGAGAAGAGTATGATAAACTTCCTAGACCATATCAACCATATGCTTTATTTCAGTGTTTCTATGAAGTTTTAAAGCACGTAGATGAACAAGTTGTAGATGCGCTTTTGTTGACTTATTATTATCCACGTTTTAAACAGAAACCACATCGTTTTACAAAGGGAAGTGTATCTCTTGAGAAGAAGAAAGAAATATTAAGATTTATGATTGAACAAGGGGTTGGAGATCAAAATACATTGTTTCGTTATGGAGTTGTGGACATTGCATATTTGGATACTTGCGGATTTCAACTTGTGTTGTATAATAAAGAACAGAGTTTACCAAGACAGTGGTTTATCGATGATAAACTATCCATGATAAAGGAGATATTATAAGATGAAAGAAATTATGTTAGCGACAAGTAACGCACATAAAGTAGAAGAGTTTCAAGCCATGTTACGTCCATTAGGTTATCATGTGAAAAGTCTTCTTGATTTAGAAGAAGAAATTGATATTGAAGAAACGGGAACTACCTTTGAAGAGAATGCACTTATCAAGGCACAAGCTATCCATGAGTTGTTGGGTATTGAAGTCATTGCGGATGATAGTGGTCTTGCGGTGAATGCAATGAATGGAGAACCTGGTGTATATTCAGCGCGTTTTATGGGTAAGGATACTTCTTATGATGTAAAGAATCAATATATCATTGATACTTGTAAAGATGCAAAAGATAAAGGATGTCAGTTTATATGTGCCATCGCCTATGTGAAAGAAGATGGAACTCATTTTGTTTGCAAGGGAGTTGTAGAAGGACTTGTATATGACCATATCGAAGGTAGCAAAGGGTTTGGATATGATCCAATCTTCTATTATCCTCCATTTCAAACAACACTAGCCAACGTTAGTGAGGATCAAAAAAATGAAGTATCGCATCGAGGAAGAGCAATCGCACAACTTGTTGCGTATATGAAAGAAGGTAAATAATATGATTCACTTAGTACTATTTGAACCAGAAATTCCTCAGAATACAGGAAATATGATGCGTACATGTATGGCTACCAATACCAAAATGCATTTGATTAAACCCTTAGGATTTTCATTGGATGAACAACATCTTCGCAGAGCGGGTATGGACTATGTAAAAGATTTGGATTATCAAGTATATGAAAATTGGGAAGATTTTACATCGAAGAATCCTAGTGAACACTATTTCTATATGACACGTTATGGGAAAAAAGCTCCTTCACAAATGGATTTTTCCGCATGTGATGGTGATATTTATGTTGTATGTGGAAAAGAGAGTACTGGAATTCCTAAATCTATCTTAGCAGATGATTTGGATCATTGTATGCGTTTGCCTATGGTAGCGAATGCTCGTAGTTTAAACTTAAGCAATTGTGCTGCCATCATCATTTATGAAGTATTACGTCAACTAGATTATCCAGGTCTTTCTGATGTGGAAGTTATCAAAGGGGAAGACTGGCTAGAAGTATGATCCCATATTTTGATAAATTTGTGGATACACGTGAAAAACGTTACCATCTTCTACTTGTACTCACATTGTTAAGTGCTCTGTTGTTAATTCTTCCATATTTGTTGTTAGGTGCACAATTATCCTTTCTAAGTACGTATGATTCTTTGTATGAATTGTTAGAAAAACCTTATATAGAATGGACATTTATATCAAGGATGATTGTGGACGTTATATCGATTGCCTCTTTTCATCTTCCCAATATCATAGAGTGTATTGTGTCTAACCTTGGTGTTTTGGATGTGATTTGTATTGTGTTGGTAGTAATTAGTTTTGGGATATTAGAAACAAAACGAAGCTTTACCATATGCTTACTGATTTTGGTGATAGAAGTACTTGCGTGTTGTGGGTTTGCCTATTGTAGTTTATCAGCGGGTAGTTTACAACCAGTGATTACCAATATCAAGTGGATGGGAGGTATTATTTTACTTTCTAATAGTATCTTAGGGATCCTTGTGTTATATCATTTACTACGACAAATTAAAAAATATTACCTTGTGTATGAATATGAAGTACAAGAAATAAAAGAACATGTGAGCTGATCACATGTTCTTTCTTTTGAATTCCATTAGAATTCTTTTAATTTGCTAAGGTTTGTT
>JAVWJF010000256.1:0-3617 GCA_036639195.1 Longicatena sp. | reverse complement strand
TTTTTATGACGTTTATGTATATAAGCATATTATCCAAATATCTTCGCAAGGAATGAACGCTCTTTGATTTTTGGCAAAGTTGCTCTTTCTCCTATCATTCGTTTTACTATTGCTTGAAAACAGGAATATAAAGATGTATCTCTTTGTAGTGTCACAGGTTTTCCAAAGTTATTCGCACGGATCATTGTCTCATCATCAAACACATATCCTAAAAAATCGATTGCAAGCCATTGTTTCGCTTCTTGTAAAGGAACAGAAATCCCTTTCTCCATCATCTTCACATTCATTCTATTCACCACAAAAGAAATATGTTCCATTCCCTCATTCATCAAAATACCAATTACACGATCAGCATCTTGAAGTGCCGTTACATCCAATGTGGTTACCACAACAACTCGATTTACACAAGCAATACTAGATACAAAACCACGTTCAATTCCTGCAGGTGTATCTAACAAAACATAATCAAATTGTTCAATTAATTGTTCCACAACAACCTTTAAATCTTCATGGTGAAATTGTTCTATATGTACAGTTTTACAAGCTGGCAACAAGTACAAATGTTCTTGTACCTTATCTTTAATCATCGCCTGCGATAACATGCACCTGCCTTCCATCACATCCATCAAATCGTAAATCACTCGATTTTCTAATCCCATCATAACATCCAAATTCTTCAACCCTAAATCCACATCAATCAAGCACACGCGATTTCCTAGTTGTGATAAAACAACACCCATATTCACACAAACGCTACTTTTCCCTACTCCTCCTTTACCAGAAGTGATTGCTATAGCTTCTCCCACTGTAATTCCTCCTTATATTTTTTTATCTCTAGTTTCCTTTCCTGATAATATACTTTTGAAGGTGAAAAACATGTCATATTTTGATAGATACTATCACCAATTCTCACACTAGCATTTATATAAGAAGCACACAAGGTACAATCCGTATGTAATAAATCCACATTTCCCATAACTCTTCCTAGTACAAATATCGATTCACTGCTTACAACATATGCGAGTTTATGCACATTCCCCAACAGTATCAAAGGTTCATAAAATTGATACGTTTCTCCTCCTCGCAAATCATGTTCAATAATTCGAGTTTGTTTTTGCACACCCGACGTTGAATTCACACCCAAAATTACAGTAGAACATTCCTTACATACTCGAAACAGCCGCAACATATTGATAGTTGTAGGAACATGAAAAAAAGCCTCAAAACGTCCTGAATGTAGCATTAGACATGAATTGAGTCTTTCGTTTAACTGATTAAAAAATGCATCTTCATCATCATAAGATGCGATGATATGATAATTCTCTTTTACTCCTTTGACTTTAATCTGAACCATTCGATTTTCTCCCCTTTTCGTACTTGGATTGCCTTCATTTTCAGATAGTCATTCTTAATACGAATTAAGAATACAATAATCATAGAGAGAATTGCATTCGTAAGGAGGGACAAAAGTTCATACTTTTCTGCCCAGTCCATAAATGATATATCTGTCGTTCTTTGAAGGTTCATAAACAAATATACCAGAAAATCCTTGGCGAATATTGTCACAATACAGAGAATTAATGATTCTATAACAGTATCCGTCATATGTTTTGACCATAATCGCAAACAACATGCGACAATGGTAAAGATAAAAGCATACTGTAAAAAGGTATTCGCAAATACAATATCGTAAAATATTCCAAAACCAAATGCAAATAGACATGTATTAATCCAATCAAATTTGCGTACGGTCAACATAATTGCACAAAATCCAATATTTGATATAAATAGAAGATCATTAATTAGAAAGCTATTTGGAAATAAAATCATTAAAATTTCATCTACAAGGAAGCATAATAGCACAAAGATTACATGTGTCATTCACTATCACCCTTTGGCACAATCACAGATACATACTCGAAGGATTGGAAATTATCAATCGGTTTCACATAGATTGTCTGTCCCGTTTGATTGATCAATGCCTGTACACTTTCTACCGTACCGATTAAAAGTCCACTTGGATAAACTCCACCATTTCCTGATGTGACTACTTGCATTCCTTTTTTTATTTCCGTACTATCATCAAACAATGTTAATACATATCTTCCTTTTTTTACATCATAACGTTCCAATATTCCTGCACTCGATTTTTCATCATCAAGAAGAACCTTTATAGATACTGAATTTAATTTATCTTCTGATGTCAATAATTTAACGATACTTGTATTGCTAGAAGAACTTACAACTTTTCCAATCAAACCATCTACACTTGTTACAGCCAATCCCTCTACCACGCCATCCTTACTACCTTTATCAATCGTAATCGTATTGTTCCAAGTCGTTTGATCGCGCGAAATAACATTTGCCCAAGAATGGGTAAAGCGATCATCATCACTATCAATTTTCAAAGCTTTACTAAGTTCTTCATTCTTCTGTTTTTCATTCGCATAAGATGCCTTATAGGAAGGATTCTTGCTAAGTTCATAACGTAGTTGATCATTTTCATCGTTCACAGCCCAAAGGTTAGAAAAATCACTCATCCAATCTTTGATTGTTTTCGTAGGATTATCAACCAACGCATACTTTAACATGCTAATTCCATCATAACCTATATTACTAGTAGTAGAACCACTTATCACCTTTAAGATGATGCCCATACTCACAAAGGCAACAATCACACTTAAGATTATTTTTTGTATTCGATTCAATTTCGACATCCAATCACCTATCTATCTTTAATTTACTTATTTATTATATAAGCTAATTGAAAATAGTTCAATCAATAAGTCGTTTTTGTCGAAAACTTAAGAAAGTATTTCCACTTACAATGATGTGATCCAACAATGGAATGGATACAATCTTCCCACATTCATTGATACTCCTTGTAATTGCTATATCCGCTTCACTTGCACTGGCGTCTCCACTAGGATGATTATGAGCACAAATAATCTTTGCACATCCTATGCGCATAGCTTCTTTGAATATTTCTCTAGGATGAACACTCGCATTGGTTAGTGTTCCTACAAACAAAGTCTTTGATGAAATCACCTGATTTCTTTGATTCAAAAAAGCAACAATGAAATGTTCTTGTTTTTCATACCCAATCGCTTGTGATAACCAACTAATTAAATCATCAGGACTTTCTATCTTTACACGTTCTTGCACCTTATCATACGCAATTCTACGACCTATTTCAAAAGCTGCCTGTAATTCAATCGCTTTCACCTCTTTGATACCATATATACTCATTAAATCCTGTAAGGATGCTTTCCCTAAATTCCCCATACTTTCAAATGCTGACAAAACTTCATCTGCCAATTCTAATGCAGAACCCTTTTTACTCCCAGTCCTGAGAAGCAAGGCGATTACCTCGCGATTACTAAGAGATTGAATACCAAATTGTAATGCTTTTTCTCTTGGACGTTCTTTTTCATTTAATTCTTTTACTTTCATTTCCCTATCCTATCTAGCGCTTGTTCATACTGCTTATCCTCAATGAACTTTACAATTTCGGGATCATCTACGGTAACACTTTTCGCTATGTAGGTATATTTCAGTTCTTTTAATTTTTGTTGTACACTCTGAGATGCTTTTTTATCTGTAGTTACACCACTTAC
>JAVWJF010000255.1:0-3640 GCA_036639195.1 Longicatena sp. | reverse complement strand
ACTAATACAGTTGGAGGCGATACTATGTTTGTTGTTGATACGCACAGCAAGCTTCCCATTTTTGAACAACTTAAGAAACAAATTTTGGAATTCATATCCATCGGAATCTTATCCGCTAATGATCAATTACCAAGTGTACGATCTTTAGCAACACAGATAGGTGTAAATCCCAACACAGTTTCAAAAGCATATCAAGAATTGGAAGAACAAGGTTATATCTATACAGAAAAAGGCAAGGGATGTTTTGTTAGTGATAACGAAACAGGCCAATTGATTAAGGCGCAAAAACTCCTTGATTTTCAAACTTCTGTAAAAGAAATGAAACAGCATCATATTCAAAAAGAAGAATTACTAAATGTAATTCAAGATGTTTATAAGGAGGGGATAGAGAATGATTAAGGTACGTTCATTAACAAAGAATTTTGCAGAATCAGTCGTACTTTCAGATGTAAACTTAGAAATAAAAGAAGGAAGTATCTATGGCTTGATTGGTCCAAATGGTGCAGGTAAATCTACTCTTTTAAAAATTATGGCAGGAATCATTAAACCAGAGATTGGAAATGTTTTGATTGACAATGAGGTTGTCTTCGATAATCCAGAGGCTAAGAAAGAGATTATGTTATTAAGTGATGATCCATTCTTCTTCATGAATGCGACCATAAAGGATATGAAAGACTTTTATCAAGCTTGGTATCCTTCCTTTGATGAGGACGCTTATAATCGCTATATTCAAACATTTCGTCTGAATGAAAAAAAGCAGATGAAGAATTTTTCCAAGGGAATGAAGCGTCAAGCATTCATTGCGATTGCATTAGCAATTCGTCCTAAGTATTTATATCTAGATGAAGCATTTGATGGGTTGGATCCAATGATGCGTTTAATCTTCAAACGCGCTGTTGCGGAGCTTTTGGAAGATTCCAATATTACGATTATCATATCTTCCCATAACTTACGTGAACTAGAAGATATCTGTGATACCTTCGGTATATTAGAAAATGGACAAATTAATACTTCTGGATATATTGATGAAGCAAAAGAAAATCTGCATAAGATTCAACTTGCGTTTAAAGAAGAAGTGAAAAAAGAAGATTTTTCAGAATTGGATTTATTATCCATTCAGATACAATCACGTGTTGTAAATATTGTGGTGCGTGGAAATATAGAAAAAATAAGCAATTATCTAGATTCTATGCATCCACTTATGAAAGAGGTTCTAGATGTAAACTTAGAAGAGTTATTCTTATATGAAATGAAAGAAAAGGGGTATGGCGAATATGACGAATGAAATTAAGCGTTATGTAACGTATTTTGCGAAGAGCAATCTTAGAGTCTTCATTCTTGAAATGATTATCATGTTTATCCTTATTCCATTTGTTGTGTATAACGAAGCGAATTCTTTGAGTGATTTGAGTCATGGAAGAGAATACTTTACTACAATTGCATTTATGTCGATTTTCATTATGTTTGTACTTTCCATAGGGACTCCGCTTTATATCTTTCGTTACTTGCACAGGAAACAAAGTTGCGACTTATACTTTTCCTTGCCAATTAAAAGAAGCCATCAATTTATAGTACATTATATACTTGGTGCATTATTAGCACTTATTCCCTTGTATATCAATGGATTTGTGGCAACATTTATTGTATGTATAGGAAATCCTAACTTAATTATTTCTGCATTAGGTTTCTTTGGTACATTGACAATTTCGTTTTTAGTCCTATATTCATTCTTTACCTTTTTAGTCCTAAAATGTAATAATTTATTAGACTCTATTATTATTTCAGGAGCTTATGTTGTCTTGCCAATTATTATGATTATGTCCCTAGGGATATATTTAAGTTCTCGCTTCTTACAAGTATTCGTAAGCTATATTTATATCGCCAATGAACTAGTTTTTGTTCAAAAAATATTCACCTTTATATCATATCCTTTTGTAACATTGTATTATTTCATAGATGGAAATAATTATTTATTATATATTACGACAATAGAAATAATTATGTATTCTATATTATGGCTGTTGGTAGGTGTGTTTGTTTTCTATATTGCTAGAAAGGCATACATTGCACGTAGAGAAGAAGATGCAGAACAACGATCAACGGCATTATGTACGTATCCATTTGTGATTATGGCATCAACGATTTCTTTTGTATTACTCGTGTTTGCCTTAGATGTATCTAAAGTTGCGCCAACGATTATCATATTCATTCTATATATCATTATGATTTTCTTTGCGAATCGTAAAATCAAGTTACGTTTAAAAGATATTTTATTCTTCTTCTTTATTTATGTGTTCGTCTTTGGCTTCAGTTTTGCATTTCAACAGACGAAGGCGTTTGGATTGGTAAAAGAAGTTCCATCACTTGGAAATGTGATCTCTGCAAATGTGGAAATTATGGAGTATTCTTTGGAGTCAGACGGTAGAAATTATGAATTTAATGTGTCCTCTCGAAAAGACCTATCCGCATTTTTAGATTTACATGAGAAACTAATGAAAGACAGCACTGAAAGAATGGGAATCGATCAATTAGAAATATACATCGAGTATGATTTGAAAGATGGAAGAGATATCCGTCGAAATTACAGTTTGGATAAAACCGAATTAGAAAATTTGTTGAATACCATTGAAGAAATAAAGAAATAGTATTACTATTTTGACTTCAAATTATGATAAATTCCTCTTGCGTAATTTTATAAGTGTTGTTATAATGATATAGCACTTACTTTAAACCCACCTGAGGTTTAAGGCGGAAGGAGAATAATTATGAAAAAAGGAATACATCCAGAATACAACCGTATCATTGTAAAATGTACAACTTGCGGAGCTGAATTTGAAACAGGGTCTATTGCAAAAGAATTACGTGTAGATACTTGTTCAAACTGCCACCCATTCTTCACTGGTCGTCAGAGATTTGCTGCTGCACAGGGACGTATCGAGAAGTTTAACGCAAAATACGGAATGAAATAAGAAAAATTTACAGGAAATGGAAGATCGATAAGGTCTTCTTTTTTTCTTTTCATTTAACTTCAAATATAGGGTTAAATCCGTTATAATAGATAAAGATGAATATGAGGTGAAGAAGATGTACCAGCAGTATAAAGAAGGATGGTTAGAAGTGATCTCTGGCTGTATGTTTGCAGGGAAAACGGAAGAGCTGATTCGTAGAATCAAAGTGTTGGAATATGCACATAAAAAAATTGCAGTATTCAAACCAAAGATTGATAATCGTTATGACGAAAGTTGTGTTGTTTCCCACTGTGGAAGTATTGTAGATAGCTTTTCCATTACAAAAGCAAAAGAGATCTTTGATTATATCGATGATAGTTATGATGTTATTGCGATTGATGAAGTGCAATTCTTTGATGATGAAGTAGTGGATATTTGCGATTATTACGCTGATAAAGGAAAGCGTGTTATGGTAGCTGGTTTGGACATGGATTTTCGTGGAGAACCATTTAGTGTTATGCCGAAATTATTTACTCACGCAGAGTTTGTCACAAAACTGACTGCAGTTTGTATGAAGTGTGGAGCACCTGCAACTCGTTCACAACGTTTAATTGATGGAGCACCAGCCAATTATAATGATCCTATTATATTAGTAGGTGCTAGTGAACAATATGAGGCAAGATGTCGTCATT
>JAVWJF010000254.1:0-3647 GCA_036639195.1 Longicatena sp. | reverse complement strand
ACGTTTTATTATTGCAAGAGGTTTGGTAGTGTATGGTATGGAACTTATGAATAAAGTTTTTGAAATCGTACAAGGAATAACAAGCACTATTATGACAACTGTTGGTGTAGGAACAGCAACAAACACAACACTCCCACAAGAAGTTATTGATGCTGTTAAAGACTGTGGGTTTTTAGAAAGTATTCCTTTATGGGCAGTCACATTGTTAGGTGGTATCTTTATCACAGTTCTATCATTCATTATGATATTAACTGTATATGGACGCTTTTTTAAACTATATATGTATACAGCTATTGCGCCTGTTCCATTATCCGCAGCTGCAGGAGAGAGTACACAAGGTATTGCGACTTCGTTTATGAAGTCATATTTAGGAGTTTGTATGGAGGGAGCAATCATTATCTTATCTTGTATAATATTCTCTGCTTTTGCTTCATCACAACCTGCCATTGATCCAAGCTCTAGTGCAGTTTCAATGGTGTGGACTTACGTAGGAGAAATTATATTTAATATGCTTATTTTAGTTGGAACAATTAAAATGAGCGATCGTATTGTCAAAGAAATGATGGGACTATAAAAAAACAGTTCAATCTCGAAGTGTTAGAAGATGATTTGTTTACCTTCACTATCATACATGTGTCCGTTACTATCAAAGGTTACTGTATTTGTGTCAATTCCATGTTCTCTTGCTTTTCTAATTTGCCACGCAATATAATCTTGAGTAGCAGAATTTTGACTTCTTCCTTGTAGTTTTTTTCGTAAGGAATAAAACCAGCTAAGAACACATAAGGCAACTAATACTCCTAGTATAGTAAGCGCAAGTTTTTCATTCTCAGACGCCCATTTATTAGCAAAAGTTGAAATAGCAATAAAATAGACAAGTGGAATAGTTAAACGTATTTTACCTGCGATTTTAAATGCAATGGATAAAATAATCATAATGATTGTTACAAGTAGTGAAATAAATACTATTGGCATAGAATCCCTCCCCTTTGTATGCCAATTATATCAAAAATTAAACACAACGTAAATTAAAAACATGAAAGGAATTCTATGGAAGTAAAAATAAATAAAGAAATACGAAATTATACTGAAAGCATATTTTTTGGCTTATCGCTAAGACAATGCTTTTTTTCAGTAATTGCAATACTAGTTGCAGTAGGAATTTATTTCTTGTGCAACGAGAAAATGGGATTAGAGGTAACTACATGGCTATGTATGTTTGGTGCTTTCCCTTTTGCGGCATTAGGCTTTATCACTTACCAAGGAATGACAGCAGAAAAAATTATTAAAACTGCATGGCGTTCCTTTTTGTTAAGTAGAAAACAATTACACTTTAAGCCTGTTAATTTATATTTTGACACTATGAAAAATTGGCTTGAAACAAAGAAAAAGGAGGATTTAATTCCAGATGATAAAAAGCTACGAAAAACTAAGAAAACAAGGAAAAGATAAATTCAAGGTACCAAAATCTGCGCAAGAGATTATTGACGCGGATACAATCTACAAGGATGGTATATTTCAATCAAATAAACGATTCTCAAAGACATATCGATTTCAGGATATAAACTATGCCATCGCATCAAAAGAAGAAAAGGAAGGCATTTTCCTTGATTATAGTGACTTGCTAAACTCACTTGATAGTTCTTCAATGACAAAAATCACTATAAATAATCGCAAGGTAAATCTAAAAGCATTTGAAGAAGATATCCTTATTCCTCTACAAAATGATGAGCTAGATGTCTATCGTAAAGAGTACAACGAAATGTTACTTGATAAAGTCACTGGTACTGATGAGATTCAACAAGAAAAATACATCACTGTATCTATTTATAAAGACAATATCAATGATGCTAGAAATTTCTTTTCAAGAGCGACTTTAGAACTTTCAACACATTTCTCAAAACTAGGTTCTATCTGTGAAGAAATGGATACCATTGATCGTTTACAAATATTGTATGATTTCTTTAGAAGTGGAGAAGAAGAATTCTTCTATTTTGATATGAAGGATTTTTCTAGAAAAGGACATAATTTCAAAGATGCAATTTGTCCTCATGCCCCCTCTTTCGAACATAAGCATTTTAAGATTGGAGATAAATTTGGTTGTGTTCTATATCTTTCAAACTATGCGAATTACATTAGTGATAAATTCGTATCAGAACTTTGTAAGTTAAATAAACACATGATGTATTCTATGGATGTTATAACAATTCCGACAGATGAAGCAGTACGTGAAGTTGAAAACAGGTTACTTGGTGTCGAAACTAATATAACAAACTGGCAACGACGTCAGAATAATAATAACAATTTCAGTGCAATTATACCTTATGATATGGAATTACAACGAAAAGAAAGTAAAGAGTTCTTAGATGACCTTACAGTACGTGACCAACGTATGTTATTTGCGACTGTAACAGTAGTGCATCTAGCAGATACAAAAGAAGAGCTAGATAGTGATACCGAAACACTTATATCAGTTGCAAGAACATATATGTGTGAACTCACACCGTTAGCCTTTTCAAGTAGGCAGTTAGATGGATTAAATACAGTTTTACCATTAGGTGGCAATAAGCTCAATATAACGCGTACTCTTTTAACAGAGAGTGCAGCAGTATTTGTCCCATTTAGAGCACAAGAAATCATGGACAAACGAGGTATTTGGTTTGGACAAAATGCGATTACAAATAATCTTATCTTATGTAATAAAGCTAATTTACTAAATCCCAATGCTTTTCAACTTGGAGTACCAGGAAGTGGAAAGTCCTTCCTTACAAAAGAACAAATTATCTTCTTGGCACTCGCAACCAATGATGATATTTTGATATGTGACCCTGAAAATGAATATTCGTTACTTGTAGAAGAATTACACGGAGAAGTTATTCATATATCAGCAGGAAGTAAAGACCATATTAACGCACTTGATATGACAGAGGGCTATGGGGATAGTGGTAATCCTATTGGCGATAAATCACAATTCGTTATGTCCCTTTTTGAACAATTAGATCATGATGGAATCAAGCCAATCGATCGAAGTATAATAGATAGATGTGTAACACTTGTTTATATCGAAAGTAAGAATAGTAAAACTACCCCTACTTTAATTACATTGAGACAAATGTTATTAAAACAACCTGAACCTGAAGCAAGAAGCCTAGCTCTTAAGTTAGAACTATTTACAGATGGTTCATTAGATGCATTTGCCCATGAAACAAATGTTAATATATCAAGTCGTATCGTATCATACGATATTTTTAATTTAGGTAAACAACTAAAAACAATGGGACTTTTAGTAATTACAGATGCAATGATAAATCGAGTAAATGAGAACTGGAGAAAAGGTAAACGTACTCATGTATTCGTGGATGAATTTCATGTTGTTTTTGAAAACGATGAAAGTGCATCCTTTTTTAACAGTGCATGGCGACAATTTAGAAAGCGTGATGCTTATCCTACAGGAATTACGCAAAATGTAGAGTATCTTTTAGACAGTGTACAAGCAAGCACCATGTTATCAAACAGTGAATTTGTTGTTATGTTAAATCAAGCTTACCAAGATAGAGAAAAACTTGCTAAATTGCTTAATATCAGTGAGGAACAACTATCTTATATAACCAACGCGCAAAGTGGTTGTGGTTTAATAAAATATGGAG
>JAVWJF010000253.1:0-3658 GCA_036639195.1 Longicatena sp. | reverse complement strand
GTTCCACTATTTTTTGGCCTTCTCCTTTATTGGTTGTGAGAGTTGGAGCAATATCTCCCAAATAAACATTACCATTCATTCCATTTCCTGATGGATTAACATTACAAACTATTTTTGGTTCTCTATTTCCATCTTGCATTGTATCAATGGTGTGACATAATCCATCTTGATTATTGATTCTTTGCATGCTATGAAATTTACAATTATTAAACGATTTCTCTTGTTTTATCGATAAATAATATTTTTCATCTACATCTTTTTCCAAAATATCTTTAAGCCTTATGTTCAATTCCATCTTTTTTGGAAACGAATAATTATAATCACCAAGGATGGAAACCATAAAACATCTGTCACGATTTTGTGGTACTGTGTAATCTTTTGCATTTAATGTTTTATAGTACGATTGATAGCCAACTGCCTCGAGTGCTGCATACCACTTCATAAAATCTTTCATGTTTTTCGATCCAATTACATCAGGCACATTCTCCATCTTCAACACATCAGGCAAACATCCATCACGATAACATTCCACTACGTGTACCGCTTCCTTTTGCCATTCCTTGTTGTTTTCCAGCTTTGCTCAAATCCTGGCATGGAAATGAATATGTCAATATGTATTGATATTTGTCTTTATCAACTATCTCCAAATCTTTTGAATGAACTTTTGTAATATCCACAAGGTTTTTTGTTGCCTTAATTTTGTTGTATATTTCACGCATCCACTTCTCGCCTTTTCGAATAATCTGTTTTAGTGTCATAGGCTTTTTCCCATCTGCCGATATTCCACTATCCTTGAAATATGCTAGTAATTCATCGTATGTCATATCTTTTGCATAATCTGTTTTATCATCAGCACAATGCACTTCATAATATGAGCGTATAGCATGATACTCCCATTCTACCGTTTTCCATGATTTCGACTTCAAACGACCTTCATCATTTAATCTTTTCAGTGACATACGTTGTGACCCATATCCTGCAAACGTCTCTATTTCTCGTACTTCCTTTGTAAATTTGAAATCACTATAAAGCATTTGAAACATACCTATTTGATCACATATATCTTCCATCTTATCGCCTCTTTTCTCCCTTATTTCGTGAAAGATAACATTATATTATCTTTCACAACACTTTCTTAAAACTAGCCTATATATAAAGGCTTTAACGCTCTTTTTTAAAATCAATACTTTGTGACTTTTTTATGTTGTTTTTTTCCTCTTTTTAGCTATATTTATCACTGTTTCATCAACCACTTTTGATGCCACTTCTTTTGCGATTACTTGTGCGCTTTCGTTTCCTCGTTCGATTGCGGCTTTCACTTCTTCCTTTAACTTCTTTTCATTCTTTCCTATTGATTTGATTGTTTTATTTACTTCTTCCTTTAATTTCTTTTCATTTTCCCCAATTAGTTCAGTTGACCTCTCTATTGTTTCTTTGATGATATCATCCTTTTGATCAATCAATAATGAACCATTATCAACTAATGTCTTTCTAATGATTCCCATCAATCCTAGTTCGTCCAATATCATTTCCAATTGCTTGAGTTCGAGTAATCGAGTCTTTACCTCAGCTTGAAGGTGTGTCAAAAACATTTCCTTTGCGATCACATGAACATCTTCGCTTAATTCAAAATTTATTAAATCAAAGTATCTGTTTGATTCAAAATGCAACTTATTGTAGTTGTTTATGTATACAAAGACCTTATTTTTTCCTTGCTCAAGCACTACACAATATTTCATTTTTCCATCGTTAATATGCATTGCTTCTTTTATCACTTGTTTATTCATCTTATTTCTCCTCTTCTTAAGTAATTTTCTAGTTCAGTTTTTTTCTTGTATCTATGCCTTGCAACCGCAAGGATTGTTTCTTTAAATTTCGCCTCCTCAACTATACGAGTACTACATGTAAATTCGCTTACAAAATCCAATGCTATTTCTAATATTTCGCATTTCTTTTGTAGCTTTTTCACCTCTTTACGTAACTCTTTATACTCTTTAAACGATGGACACGCACTCCAATCCTTACATGGTCCTTGTACATTGTGAATCTGACATCTATTGCATGGATCACATTCCTTTATTAGTTTTTTTATACTTCTAGTCATATGTTTATCTCGTATGGTTCTTCATCATCCCATGAAAGTAAAATATCTAATGTTTGATATTCTTCCATATTTAAGTAACTATAATAAATCCGATTATCATCCATCCAACCACTTTCTTCTTTGTGTGGCTTATCTCCGTACAAATACACTTCTCCATTCATATCCTTGGCAATGTATTTCATATGTTCATAATTTGCTTTTAATTTCTTTAGCTCAATTTCATTGACTTCTATTTTTGATAAATTCATTTTGATTGCTCCAGGTACATGATTTTTTTCATCCGCCACCATTACACAAGTTCTTTTTTGTTCATTATGAAATATGCAATCATAACATTCCTTTTCATTACAATAATCACGTACCATCGCCAATGCTTTGGCCACTTCATAATCTTCATTGTATATCACGCTAATTTATCCTCCATATCAAACTGCATCTTTCCTTGAATGTTTTCATCGTGTGATGCGAAATCTTCACATCTAAAATAAATTTGATTATCAACATTTACATTCATTTTTTCATCATATGTGTTTTTAGATACAACTAGCGTCTGTCCTGCAGTATTCACGTTGCATTCACCAAACTTGCCGATAATCTTTATATAGCGATCAGGGATATACATTCTTGTAATTCTCGTGAGTGTTGATGCAATCTTATATTCATCGGCACTCAGATCACATTTGTATGTTTGAGATACCTCTGAATACTTTCTGAATGTTTCTAGCATTTCATCCATATAAACTGGTGGTGTCTCTAACCTTTTAAGTCTAAATCTATCTTGCGGCAACTTCGACAAATCATAGAATGATAGAGGTTTAAAATCATCATCGAATTTTGCAGAATTACCATCACTATCGCTTGTTTCAAAAATGCCACCTATTCCATTTGCGCCCCACTCTATCGTATTATTCACATCAGTGTGCATGAACGCTCTATCACTGCCCTTATTCATCTGTTCAAATACCATTTTTTAGAAATGAATACATACTTTTGAAATCTTTTGTAATTATCATGATTTATCTCCTTTTCTTAGTTCACTTGGAATTATTCTTCTAATATATTTCTTCTTGCTTTCTCCAAATAATTTCACAATGCTATCTTTCATAAATACGGATTTCCCCCTTAGTTCACATGCACTACATAAGGCAATGATCCACTTGTGATCAGGTATAACCTTTTCTTTTCTATTTCCGCTTTCTGCACCTATGATTATCCAATCAAAGATATCAGCAATGGCAATCCTATTCATGACGGAAATATTTTTTAGCATAGGTTCAACGCTTACAAACAAATTTATATTTTTATAAGTGTTTTTTAAATTTCTCATTATCGATGTAATCTCTGTTATATCGCTTAATTCTTCACTCCCTGTTATGGTCGTTCCAAACCACATATTGCTTAAATCATAGTTTGCCAATACCTCTATGTATCGCTTCGGATTCTTTGTAAGAAACAAATAATTATTACTATCGTTTTCAACGCATTTTTCTATAACATCATGTATCCATTCCAACGGTACCCAATCACCAAATAAGTCGGCCATACTACAAACAA
>JAVWJF010000252.1:0-3658 GCA_036639195.1 Longicatena sp. | reverse complement strand
GAAGATCGTATTTATCAAAACTTTGCCTTTTATCATAGTGATGGCACCATGACTTTGGAACAACATATACAAAGAGTATATGATCCAGTGTATATCAAAGAATTGTTAGAGAAACAAGGTTTTGATGTGGCAATATTCACAGATTTCAAACAACCTGGAATTTGTACTGGAGAAAAACAATTCTTCATATGTAGAAAAGAGGTAAGCAAATGATTGCAATCATTGCAGCTATGGATATAGAAGTAGAAGCGATTACTTCTATTATGAGTAATGTAGAACAAATCGAAAAATCTGGAGTTTCATTCTTTAAGGGGACAATACATGAACGTCCACTTCTTGTGATGAAAAGTGGTGTTGGTAAAGTGAATGCAAGTATGTCCACAACTATCCTATTGGAACGCTTCTCTATTGATCGTGTTGTGAACATTGGTACTGCTGGTGGGCTTAACCCTACACAAAATATTTTGGATGCTGTTATTAGTGATGATGTTGTACAACATGACTTTGATACAAGTCCAGTAGATGGCATAGAGGGTATTGGACTATGTTTTACAGCGGATAAAGATGTAGCAGATGTATGTGAACGTTCCCTGCATGCCTTGGGCGTCACTGTTCATCGTGGATTGGTTGCGAGTGGTGATCAATTTATTGCACGCGTAGATCAATTAGATAAATTAGCAGAAAACTTTCCTGAAGCAATATGCGCTGAAATGGAAGCTGGAGCAATTGCGCAAGTATGCGCTCATTATCAAGTCCCATTTGTTGTATTGCGTTCTTTATCGGATATCACCCATAAAGAAAACTCTCATATGGACTTTTGTGAATATGCAAAACAAGCTTCTAAAAGAAGTGCAGATTTCACTCGTGAGTTCATGAAGTTAAGTGCTTTATAAGATACGTTCATACGTGTCTTTTTTTTACATATAAACAGGCAAATAAAGGAGTGATTTGACTTTGCATGATAAATAGATCAATCGCATTTTCACTGAGAATTTGCCTTTTTTTTGATTAGGCTTTCATAGATGTAGTTAAGTAATTTTTTTCTTATGGAAGATAGTATATCTTTGCTAATGTAAGCATAATGCAACCCTTCCACACGGTTTAGACTGATGAGGTACTCTCTTTTATGTTTTGGTGGTTTTGCTTTGTGTACTTTTATACAAATATTTGTTTTCTTCTTGACTCTCCTCTTACAGGAGGATTTAACATACTTTTGTAAGGAGGTATTTATCATGGAACAATGTATTGTCGCAAAAGATATTACGAAGGTGTATGGAGGAAGAAAGGTTGTGGATTCTCTTAGTTTTGAAGTACACAAAGGAGAGGTGTTTGGTTTATTAGGTCATAATGGAGCAGGTAAGAGTACAACCATAGATTGTTTGCTTGGACTTACAAAGATGGAAGAAGGAAGTTGTAGCTTGTTGGGAATGGATCCAAGGAAGGAAAGAAAAGCCTTGTTTGAACGCGTTGGTGTACAACTACAGAATTCACACTATCCAAACAATATAAAGGTAAAAGAAGTATGTGAAGAAATGGCATCGTTGTATAAAAACGCTATGAAGTATGAAACTTTATTAGAAAAGTTTCATTTAGCTAGTTTTGAAAATCAAAAAGTAGATGCATTGTCTGGAGGGGAGCGACAACGTTTAGCGGTGGTAGTTGCCTTATTGTCAAATCCAGAAATGATATTCTTAGATGAACTTACGACAGGATTGGATGTGGCCGCAAGAAGGGAAGTATGGCAGGTTTTACACGATTTAAAAGAAAAGGGAATGACCATTTTTTTGACTTCCCATTACATGGAAGAAGTGGAGAATTTATGTGATCGTGTACTTATTTTGAGAGATGGTAAAAAAGTGGTGGAGGGAAGTGTACAAGAAATCGTTGAGCATAGTCCATATGAAAATTTGGAAGATGCTTACTTATGGTATACAAAAAAGGAGGAAAACAAATGAAAAGTTTTATGACGATGTTGAAGATTGAGACGAAAGTTGCGCTGCGTTGTCCAGATGGGTTGATTTTTGGTGTAGGGATGCCCATTGGAATCTTATTGTTGATTGCGGTGATTGGTGGAGATAGTTTTGTAGGAAACTCTAAGATTACCTTTATGCAGAGTGCGTTTGCATCTTTATTAACGGTAGGGATATGTGCGACTGCGTTTATGGGATTGCCTCTTACCGTTGCGGATTTACGTGATAAGAAGATACTGAAGCATTTCTTTGTTACACCAGCAAGTCCATTACGCATTTTGCTTGTACAAGTTATTATATGTGTTGGAATTGCGATACTATCCGCAATCCTTGTGAGCCTATGCGCAGTGTTTGGGTTTCAGTATGAAATGCTAGGGAATGTCTTTGTGTTTATAGGTGCGTATATATTGGTCATGTGTTCTATGTTTGCATTGGGGATGATGATTGCTAGTCTTTGTAAGACAGTGAAAATTGCGAATGTAGTAACTACCTTTGTATATTTTCCGATGGTTTTTTTATCTGGAGCTACCATTCCATTTGAACTCTTTCCTAAGGCTTTACAAAATGTTGCTAGTGTATTGCCACTCACACATGGTATTAAGTTGTTAAAAGAAGTGTCGTTAGGGAATCTTGAACAACTGTGGTTATCTGTAGGAATCTTACTTATATTTACAGTTGTGGGTGTTATCCTTTCTGTAGTATCATTTAAATGGGAATAGGTGATTTATGATGGAAAATATAATTTGTAAAAAAGAAGAGTTGAAACTTTATAAAATTGGGATGTTTGCCCAAATGAATCGTGTGAGTATTAAGACACTTCGTTATTATGATGATATTGGGTTACTAAAGGCTGAAAAGGTAGATGAAATAAATGGATATCGGTATTATTCTTCTTCACAGATGCCAATCTTACATAAAATCTTGGCATTGCGTGATATGAATTTTTCTATCGAAGAAATACAACTCGTTTTTCAAGGGAAATCAGAAGAACAATTGTTGAGTCGTAAGAAACAAGAATTACTAGTAGAATTATCGAATATAACGAAGAAGATTGCAGGCATTGAAAGTTATTTAATGTCGGATTATGTAAAAAGCAATTATCATGTTGTGATGAAATCTTTGCCAAGGGTTAGCATTGCATATATGAAACTTCATTTGAACAGTTATGAAGAATTGTTTTATAAGATGCCGGATATGGGGGCTTTGATGGAAAAAGCAGGTTGTGAATGTTTGAATCCAGGCTATTGTTTCACTATATATTTTGATGGAGAATATCGTGAATCGAATATCAATGCACAAATATGTGAAGAAGTTACAAGTGTTAAAGAGAATCAAGGAGAACTGTATTTCGAAGAACTTGAGGAAGTAGAACTAGCGGCTTGTGTACTTCATAAAGGCTCTTATCAAGGTTTACCTAAAGCATACGCTGCAGTTGTTCGATTTATAGAGGAAAGTGGATATGAGATTTGTGGATATCAAAGGGAATCTTATATCGATGGAGTTTGGAATCAAGAGGATGAAAAAGATTGGCTTACAGAAATACAATTTCCAGTACGTAAGATGAAAACAATGGATGATTTTGAAGGAGCGTAGAAGCCTACGCTTTTTCTTTTGAAGAGATGTAAAAAACATTGCTTTTCTTTGCCAAGGAGTAAAGACAAACGATTAGAAATCATGTATAATAAGAA
>JAVWJF010000251.1:0-3674 GCA_036639195.1 Longicatena sp. | reverse complement strand
CCAAATCAAAGATGATAAAAATGAAATAGAAAAACTAGGTAACATTCTATCTTTACGTAAAAGCATGAAGCATCTTAAAGAAAAAGAATTGGATATTTTACATAAACGCTATTATCAAGATAAAACACAAACAGAGATTGCAAGAGAACTTGGCATATCACAAGCACAAGTATCACGTTTAGAAAAGAATGCCATCGCACAACTAAAAAGAGAAATTGAAACATAGGCACAATTCTTATTTTCCATCATATACTAAACTAGGTGAAGAATATGAAATTTTGCGAAATAGCTGGAAAAGAAGTTATCAATGTACGCAATGGAACACTTGTGGGATTTGTTAATGATTTGGGATTTGATGAATGTAATTACGTCATCCATGCCATTTATGTACGACCTGCACAAAGTCTAGTGAAGAAGATATTTCCATGGTTTTTTCCTTGTGAAGAAATCGAAATACCAGTAAACGAAATTGAAAATATCAACGGAGATGTAGTTCTTGTTCGCTTCCATTAAGACAGATGTTGGATGCTTTTCTAAATTCTTACGAAAGTTTAAGTAAAAAAGCCCAAGAATAAGCAAAAAAACTTTTTCTATAGGCTTTTTTATGCTATCATATAGGTAAGTATAATAGGAGGTATCGCTATGAGCATCACTCAGAAATTTAAAGAATTCATTGCGCCAATGGATGAAGATGACGTTTTAGAAGTAGAAGAGGAAGAAGAAACACAAACTATATCACAATATGAACAACCTCGCTCAAAAGTAAGCCATTTACCAAATGATACAAAGATGGTATTGTTTGAGCCACGTTCTTTTGACGAAGCAGAAGAAATTGCACGTCGCTTAAAAGAAAATAAGGCAGCGGTTATCAATTTACATAAACTGCAAAGAGATTACGCTCAAAGAACAATCGATTTCTTAACTGGTGTTATTTTTGCGCTAGATGGTAGCATTCAGAAAATTGGACATAATGTAATTTTATGTGCACCTAGAAATGTTCCAGTTCACGGGGCTATTAATTTAGATTCTGGTGAAGACGAATAATAAAGGTATACACTTTGAACATTATCGGGGTAATGAAGAATTCGTAAAACGTATCTATGATCTATTGGATCTTACAGAAAAACGTAAACGAACTATCATTACTCCCTTTTTTTCGCCTGATCAAAGTGCTATTGTAGAGACGATTTGTGGCAATCAAATCGCAGTTCGAAAAGATGGTGGATATGCACAAGCTGAACGCAATCGCTTTGCATTTTTACCGTTTGATGAAGAAGTCATCTTTCCTACTGTTTTATTAAAGGCGAATTACTCTTCTACTTTTTCTATTGGACATCGTGATGTTTTAGGAGCCTTGATGAATCTAGGAATAGAAAGAGAGAAAATTGGAGATATCCTAGTGAGTGATCATGATATACAGATTATCCTGGACGAAGAAATCGAAAATTATATCGTTTGTAATTTAACAAAGATCAAACGAAACCATGTGCACTTTCAAAGAAGCACAAATATTATAGAACATATGCCTACGATTTTATATTCACATAAAATCGTTTCCTCTCTTCGTTTGGATGCTATTGTTTCAGCATGTACGAATGTATCACGTGCAAAAGCACAAGGTTTCATTGTTTCCGGGAGAGTAAAAGTTAATCATGTTGTACTTGAACAAACGTCTTACATGTGTAATAATAATAGTGCTATTTCCATTCGTGGATATGGGCGCTATCATTTCGCAGAAGTAATCAAGAGAACCAAGAAAGAACATTACGTGATTGATGTCGGAGTGTATGAGTGAGCGAGGGTGAAAGTATGGACAAACCTACATTTGACACTATGAAGAACGGGTATAATCGCTATCAAGTAGATGATTATATTCAATCTATGCAGTTACAATTATCCTCCCTGCAGGAGAAAATTGAAAAGGCATATCAATTACGGGATTCTTATGAACAAGAAGCTATTGATTACAAAAAATTATATGATGGGATTTGCGAAAATCTCAATGTGAAAGAAAAAGCAGCCTTCGATATGACACGTATGGCAATGAAAGAAGCAAATCTAATCGTGGAAACAGCCCATAAGAATGCGGATGTAATTGTTCGTGAATCTTTAATGATGGCACGTGAAGTATTAAGTGAGATAGCGCGTGTTGGTAAAGAGGCAAACATTTTGAAGGGCAACATGAAAGAAGATTTAGCGAAGATTTCACAGGCACTTGATGAATTTGAGACGCCACAGATTCCAGATATGGATCTACTAAAAAAAGAAAAATAAATGCGTAGAAAAAGATACGATTAAGATGAGGAATTTATAGAGAGCAGTTGTTTGGTGAAAAACTGTAAGGATTCATTTTGATTATCACTTTGGAGCAGATCATCCCAAGTACAGTAAGATGATACGATGCACTTGTCGTTATAAGTTTGAGGGCTTCATAGGAATATGAAGAACTAAGGTGGTACCGCGTTGATTATACGTCCTTAGATAAAGGGCGTTTTTTTATGTTAGGAGGAAATGAACATGGAATATAAAGACACACTATTGATGCCAAAAACAGAATTTGAAATGAGAGGGAAACTACCAAGTAAAGAACCAGGGTTTCAAGAACGATGGAAACAACAAGCATTATACGAAAAGATGTTAGAAAAAAGAGAAGGTTGCGAGTCTTTTGTGCTGCATGATGGGCCTCCTTATGCGAATGGGGATATCCATTTAGGACATGCTCTTAATAAGATTTTAAAGGATGTCATTGTACGTAATCGATTCATGGCAGGGTATAAGGTACCTTATATTCCAGGATGGGATACACATGGGTTACCAATTGAAACAGCAATTACAAAACTAGGACATGATCGTAAGAAAATGGAATTGGCAGACTTCCGTAAATTATGTTATGACTATGCGATGGAACAAGTAGAACGTCAAAAGAAGGGGTTTTTATCTCTTGGTGTCGTTGGTGATTATGATCATCCATACATTACATTGACAAAAGATTTTGAAGCAGAACAAATTAAAATCTTTGGTAAAATGGCAATGGAAGGATTGATCTATAAAGGATTAAAACCAGTCTATTGGTCTCCATCATCAGAATCTGCACTTGCAGAAGCAGAGATCGAATACCATGATATTAAAAGTCCTACAATCTTCGTAAAGTTTGCGGTAAAAGAAGGAAATGGTATATTAGATACAGATACTTCTTTTGTAATTTGGACAACAACACCTTGGACGATTCCAGCAAACTTAGCAATCTGTTTAAATAAAGACTTTACCTATGCACTTGTAGAGAGTGAAAAAGGAAAACTTATCGTTCTAAAAGAAATGGTAGATGCTTTATGGGAGAAGTTTGGTTTAACACAGAAAGATATCGTAAAAACATTCAAAGGAAGCGAACTAGAAAAAATCGTTTGTCAACATCCTTTATATGATAGAGAATCCTTAGTGATCCTAGGGGATCACGTAACAGCGGAAGCTGGTACCGGGTGTGTGCATACAGCCCCAGGTTTTGGTGCAGATGACTTCTTCATCGGTGCCAAATATGGTTTACCAGCGTATTGTAATGTGGATGAACATGGATGCATGATGAAAGATGCTGGGGAATGGTTAGAAGGGCAATATGTAGATGATGCCAATAAAACGGTTACACAGCGTTTAGATGAACTAGGAGCCTTATTGAAGCT
>JAVWJF010000250.1:253-3686 GCA_036639195.1 Longicatena sp. | reverse complement strand
TTTCGCAAAGCAAATAGAAATAAGTCCAAAGACTTTGTACTTTTATGAAACTGGTCAACGCTTCCCTAAGAGTATGGAAACCTACGAAAAAATTGCGAAAGTAATGCAGTGTGATTACAATTACCTCTTAGAAAATGATGATATTTTCGTTTCTGAAGTTGCGAATAAATACGGTCAAGGTGAAGCTAGAAAAGCTCAAGCTTTAACTGAAGGTCTCGTTGCCCTCTTTGCTGGCGGCGAACTCTCAGATAATGATAAAGATACTGCTATCCAAGCACTCACCGAGGCTTATTGGAAAGCAAAAGAAGAGAATAAAAAGTATGGTCGTAAGAACAAAAAGTAAGGTAGGTGTGTATCTTGTCAAATCGTTGGATCTATGAAAAGGTTCAATCTTTGATTAAAAAATACAAGACGAGGGACCCCAATGAACTTATTTGGTTTTTGAACATAAAGGTCTGTCATCTTGAAAATACAAAGCACCTTCTTGGAATGTACCAAGTCATACAACGCAATAGATTTATTTTCATTTCTACTGACGTTGGAAGACAGAAAAATTTAATACTTGCACATGAATTAGGACATGACCAGTTACATCGTGACCAAGTCATTAGTGGAGTAGCATTTCATGAAAACGGTCTCTTTGTAGACAACTCAAAGAACGAACTTGAAGCAAATATTTTTGCAGCTCATCTGCTCATTGCCGATGAAGATATCATTCCACTTCTTCGTGGAGAAATAGATGATAGAACCCTCTCTGATGAACTGGAAGTGGACATCAATCTGGTAAATCTAAAGATATCTGAAATGGTAAAACTTGGGCTACTAAACGCCAATGAATGTTGGGTTGAAAGACCTCGTGGGGACTTCTTAAAAAACTATCGACCAGACAAAGATGACTGGTCTGAATGCTAGGAGGCAATATGTACGCAATACTACTTATGGTAATCGCACTTTCAGTTGTAGCTGCGATTACATTATTCAAATTAATTGCTGAATACTCAGTGAAAATTTCTGCCTATGCTATAGACTTCGCACTGGTTTTTGGTCTATCAGGATATTACATCCATCAATTTGTAGCGAATAAAATAGTGACTGGATGGATGGTTTATGTATTAGATATTGGTGTTGGAATTCTCGCAACCTTAGCCTATGGAATTTTAATTGTTGTCATTCATAATAAGCTTCCAAAGATTAGCTCAGTACTAAATTTAATTATTTCAATCGTAGGAATGTCCATTGCATTTCCTCTAGCACTTGATTTAATTACTTCGATTCTTAAGGTCTTTGGAGTAGTGAAAGAATCATTCACGCAGATTAACTTGTTCAGCAATCAAACAGGAAATACAATTCTCAACTATGGAATCATTTTGATTCTAGCCATCCCTGTTTATAAGGGACGGATGAGATATTTAAATAGTGATACCCGCTGACATTTCTTGTCCTAAGCGGTAATATATTGGTATCAACAACTGAATAACAGCTTAACGCTAATCTACAAATCATTCTTTTGTAGCAAGCACAGTAAGTGTACGGACACTTACGAAAAATTGATGGAGCAGGAACCCAATCCCCTGCTCCTTTTTTATATCAATTTTAACTTGTTAGGGAGAACCCTAAGACCCCGAAAAACATCACAAGGAGGAAAATATTATGGCTAATAGATTACGAACAGAAAGACTAGAAATAAAGCTGACCAAGGAAGAAAAAGAGCTGTTTCAAGCGAAAATGAGACAAGCGAAATGCAAAAGCATGAACCATTTTTTAAGAAAATGCGTATTAGAAAAAGAGATTTATACTGTTGATTTGAAACCATTTAATGAGCTACAAGGGCTTCTTGCTAATGCTACCAACAATATCAATCAAATTGCTAAACGTGTTAATTCTACTGGTGTTATCTACAAAGATGACATCAATGATATGAGGAATGAGATCGAGCAGTTTTCAAAAGAGTTATGGCAAATTCACTCCTTACTACTCGATAGAACACGAAAAAACGAGGACAACTAGAATGGCTATTACAAAGATTCATCCAATAAAATCAACCTTGAATTTTGCCATCGACTACATCACAAACGCAGATAAAACGGATGAAAAGTTACTGATTTCTTCCTATCTTTGCCACCCTATTTCTGCCCATACTGCATTTATTAAAACTAGGGAAGATGCAAATACAAGCGGATCAGTCCTTGCTAGACACCTTATACAATCATTTTATCCAGGGGAAACAACACCAGATAAAGCTCATGAGATTGGTCTGGAGCTTTGTAAAAAAATACTGAAAGATGAATATCAATATGTGCTTTCAACTCATGTAGATAAGGGACATATTCACAACCATATCATCTTCAATAACGTGAATAGCAAGACTGGCAAATGCTATCAATCAAATAAACGAAGCTATCACCAAATCAGATTCCAAAGCGATACTTTGTGCAAGGAAAATAACCTCAGCGTGATAGACGAATACTATGAAGCCTACAAGAGAAAATATAAAACCAACGGCAGAAGTTGGTATGAGAATGAACAACATAAAAGAGGAACATCTTGGAAAAGCAAACTTCAATTTGATATCGATAGGCTTATCAAACAATCAAATGATTGGGATGAATTCCTATCAAAAATGACTGATCAAGGTTATGAAATCAAGCAAGGAAAACACATTGCATTTAAGCATAAGGACAAAGAAAGATTTACTAGAGCTAAGACAATTGGAGAAGATTATACTAAAGAAAAAATCAAAGAACGGATTATAGAAGCTGTCAATACACGCTCTACAAAGCCAAAATCAAGAGTTAAAAAGATAATTGATGTTGAGTCTAATCCAAAAGTTAAAGAATCAAAAGGCTATGAATTCTGGGCTAAGAAACACAACCTAAAGGTAATGGCAGACTCTGTTCTTTTTCTTCGAGAGCAAGGCATTAAGTCCGTTGCACAACTAGACGTTCTCATTAAAGAAGGCGCAGATACACGGCAAGAATTACAAGAAAAGATTAAGCTAATTGATTATAAATCCGCTCAGCTATCATCGGTAATGGAACATGCCCATACAATCAAGAAGTTCAAGGAAATATATAAATATCACAAAGAAAATCCGAATGACAAGCAATTTGAAAACGAATATTCAAGAGAGATTGCCCTTTACAAAGTGGCTGCAACGGATCTTCTAAAAACTTACAAAAAGCTACCAGATACAAAAGAAATACTTAATGAATTAGATGCTCTTCAAGAAAAAAAGAATACCCTAATGAAAGAGTATTCTGAATCAAAAACCAACATAGATGACCTGTTCATCATTCGTAAAAACTTTGAGCAGTACATGGGAAAAGAGATGGAGAGATAGTTCGATTTCTTTCCTCTTTTCCATGATTCAAAGATGGTCTGAAAATTATTATATCGGTAGTAGAAATAAGCCACTTGAACATTTTACGCACCT
>JAVWJF010000250.1:0-243 GCA_036639195.1 Longicatena sp. | reverse complement strand
AATTCATTCTTCTTTTCGTTTCCCCTTTCAAGTATACTGTTTTTAGTGGGAGGTTCTCAAAATGAAAGAAAGAAAACTTAAAGTCACTTATGCACCAGGATCTGAATATAAAGAACAAATCCCTCGCATTGTATTGCAAGGGAAATGGTTAAAAGAACTTGGATTTGAAGTTGGGGAGCATGTTATTATTAGCTATTCCAACGAAAATATTATTATTTCCAAGAATAAAGAATGATGATTTTC
>JAVWJF010000249.1:0-3718 GCA_036639195.1 Longicatena sp. | reverse complement strand
TTTGTACCAGTTTCCTTCTTACGCATTTGTGTTAATTTATGCGTAATCAGAGGATGTTTTAATACATTTAACATAACAAACTTCTCCTTCTATTAAAAAATACTTCACGGCATTATTATATCATGATTATATGTATTTTTCCCTGTTTTATACAGTTTTTTCATGATTACAGAAAGAACTATATATGAAAAAGGCTATCCATTCGATAGCCTCAGGTAATTTTATTTTTCGTTTGGTAATGGAAAGTTCTCTGTTAACGCACATACTTCTTTATGTACTTCTTTGATTAACTCTTCATTATCCGCATTTTTTAGTACTTTTGAAATCCATAATGCGACTTGTTTGAACTCTTCCTCTTTGAACCCACGAGTTGTCATAGCGGCTGTTCCTAAACGAATTCCACTCGTAACAAACGGTTTCTCAGTTTCAAATGGAATTGTATTTTTATTACATGTAATACCCGCTTCATCAAGTAAGTGCTCTGCCACTTTCCCATTCATTCCAATGCTTGATTTAACATCCACTAAGATCAAATGGTTATCGGTACCACCACTCACAACACGGAAACCCTCTGCTTGTAATGTATCCGACATTACTTTACAGTTCTTGATTACTTGTGCAGCATAGTCTTTGAATTCTGATTGCATTGCTTCATGGAAACATACTGCTTTTGCCGCAATCACATGCATCAAAGGACCACCTTGCATTCCTGGGAATACTTTTTTATCTAGTAATGGCGCATGTTCTTTTTTACATAAAATGATTCCACCACGTGGCCCACGCAATGTTTTATGTGTAGTAGAAGTCACAAAGTCTGCGTAAGGTACAGGACTTGGATGTAATCCAGCCGCAACTAAACCTGCAATATGTGCCATATCTACCATGAAGTAAGCTCCTACTTCATCCGCAATTTCTTTAAACTTCTTGAAATCAATGGTACGAGGATATGCACTTGCTCCCGCAACGATCAATTTAGGTTTCTTTTCTAAAGCTACACGACGTACATCTTCATAATCAATGGTTTGATCATCTTCACGTACTCCATAATCCACAAAGTCATAAAGTGTTCCACTAAAGTTCAATGGATGACCATGTGTCAAGTGTCCACCAGCCGTTAAGTTCATCCCAAGCACAGTATCACCCGGTTGTAAGAGTGCCATGTAAACACCCATGTTTGCTTGAGAACCACTATGTGGTTGTACATTGGCATGTTCTGCCCCAAACAATTCCATTGCGCGATTTCTTGCCAATTCTTCAATGACATCTACGTTCACACATCCACCATAATAACGTTTGCTTGGATACCCTTCCGCATATTTATTAGTAAGAATACTTCCCGCCGCATCTAATACATCTTTGGATACATAATTTTCTGATGCAATCAGCTCAATATTATACAGCTGACGCTTCGCTTCTTGTTCGATTGCTTCTTGAATTAACTTATCATTCATACCTTGACCTCCGTTCAATGAGTTTATTTTATCATATTCTTCGCAAAAATTTTCATAAAGTTTATGAAAATAATCGCATTTTCTTTCATTTATCTAAAGCACGCTTATGTTGCATATGAATCCCAATATGTCCAACACCTAATATAAGCGCAGAAAGTATCATCCAGATAACATTTCCATAGATCCCTAATAGTAAAAATGCAATCACCGGAAGGCTCGCTCCCGCAATAGGTATCCCTGCAAATGAGCAATAAAAATCTTTCAACGTGCGCTCACTTCTAAAGTAGCGAATCCAGTACCCTACATACAATAACATACATCCAAAAGAAAGCAGTAGCCAAATAGAATTCATAGTAATCACATGTATATTAAAATCGGTGAAACAAATAGCACATGCGCTTACACATACTTCTCCAACTCGTTCAAAATATTGTAACGCCTTCGATTCCCCATCTACATCATATCCTTGTGGCATGCGCTTCGCCCACATAAGATTGGGTATAAATAACATCAACATATACACTAGACCTACATAGGAAAAACCAAAGTGTCCCATATTAAGCTCCCTCGTTCTTCTCTTTACTTAGATATTTACGTATCGCAAATATAACACCCACAGCCAATACACCAACCAAATTCTCCAAAGCACTATCATGATAAATAACAATCTGTCTGGCAACTGCATACAACAACACTTCTAGTACAGATTCAGGCGTATGTAAGATTAACATCTTTGCAAACTCAATCCCCACAACCAAAGTCAATACTGTTTTCATAAACGATTCTAATTGAAAGCTTCCTTCTTTTAATGCATTCCCTGCATAGAAAACAACATATATTGCCGACACTGTAATCGCAACAATCAACAGTACCGCAATCGCAAGTTCCAATCCTTTTGTAACCCTAACTAATTTTTCATTAATCCCCTTCATAATGCCTCCTTTATTTATATTGTGGATAATCCGCATGATAATCAATACCCGCTTTACGCGCTTGATGGTGTTGATCCTTTCTTAGAATACGGTATAATTTGCCATCTTTTCTAAATTTTGCACCTGTTTGTTTAAAGTAGAATTTAATATCATTTTCAAGGCATTGTTGTCGAATATGTAGTATCCAATCATAATCGCAGATTCTTGCTTCCATTCCACTTTCTCCACCAGCCGTTATTTGTTCAATGCTATTATCCAACCATGGTGTTAAATCAATATCCTCTAATAATGGTTCACATATAATTGACTTATGCGCAATCTTTGCCTTCATATAAATTGGCATTCGATAATTTGCGCGTTCTTGATTTTCAATCGTACAACAAATCATTACATTCTCATACCCATTGCACCAATCCTGTGGAACACAGCTTTCCAGTCGATCAATACGTTTGGTAATCATAAAAAAGAAAAGATCCTCACGCTCTTTTATCATCGTCCACGCTTCATCACGCCATGCGTCCGCCTCTTCCACAAAAAAATCACTGGTAAAACAGGTATAGACTATGGTACCAGAAGGTATCTTATAAGAGCCGTCTCTTTTCTTTTGAATTGGATATTGAAAATTCTTCAGTCGTGTGACAATGGAACTGTCTTTATCGCGTCTTGCATCCATGCGATATACATAACAGTTCTGACATCCTGCGCTCAGTTTATGGCATCCATGCCAGGGATTCCAACTTGCCATACAATGAATTCCTTTCTTTTATTTTTCTAATGCGCTTACTTTATCAATTCTTCTTTGATGACGTTCATCATGTGAGAATTCTGTATTCATCCAAACACGCACAATTTCTTTCATCAATTCTTCTCCAATGATACGTTGTCCCATTGCTAGTACATTGGAATCGTTATGTTCTCTTGTAAGTTTTGCACTCAATGGATCGTTGCATAATGCACAGCGAATTCCTTTTACTTTATTGGCTGCAATACTGACCCCTATACCAGTACCACAAATGACAATACCACGATCACATTCTTTGTTTGCTACAGCTTTTGCGGCAGGACCTGCATAATCTGGGTAATCCACAGATGCACAACTATCTGTCCCAAAATCAACAACTTCATGTCCCATTTCTTTCATCATGCCTTTGACAATTTCTTTGTACTCAAATGCACCATGATCACAAGCTACTGCTATTTTCATATTCATATCCTCCTTGATGTGTTTTTATTATAACAATATCATCTAAAAGTTACTAGATAATATCTCGAATATCAAACGTCAAATTGATTTCTCTATGTTTCTTTTTCATTTCAAACTTACTCACGATACGA
>JAVWJF010000248.1:0-3746 GCA_036639195.1 Longicatena sp. | reverse complement strand
GTTTAATTATTCCATCAATTAAAATAACAAACAAGGTTTTCCACAATGATTGATTCCTGTGATGACCTTAATATATGGAGTACCAATTACTTTACTTCGTAACCCTTTCGGATCAGTGGTATCTTATATATATATCTAATCTAATAATAGGATATACTTTTATTCCAGCAAAATCAATATTTTAATTTTATCGGAATATTGATATGCTTTGATGTTTGAAATTAAAAAAAACAGCATTTTGAATTTCCCAAAAATAGGGCTCAAAATACCGTCAGTACCTCAATTGGTGGAGGTGAGGAGAGTCGAACTCCTGTCCAGAAACAGTCCCACGTATAGATGTCTACAGTTTAGTTCATGACATATTTTCATTAGGTAACCACGAACAGCTCCTAATGAGGTGTCTGATTAGATTTTCATGAAGTACCCCTCAGACATAAGTACTTCCTTATCCTTTGTGTCTTAAGCGCTCACGTTCCTATCAAAGGAGAAAGGGAAGCGTGGCGGCTGCGAACCTATTGTTGGTTATTAAGCAGCAAAAGCCATTCTCTGGTTTCCACCAAAGATGTTAGCTAATTTAGTTTTTCCGTTTAAATTTATTTGGTTATTACGTAACCATTCGACTGCAATCTATACCAAACTTATCCCTGTCGAAACCATGACACCCCCGGTTCTAGGAACATTATGTAGTTTACCACAAAGTGTGATAAACTACAATGATTTTAATAGCGGTTCTTCATCGCTTTTTCGATTTCACGTTTTGCGTCTTTTTCTTTTTGTACATTACGTTTATCGTGTAAATCTTTACCTTTTGCTAACGCTATTTCTAGTTTAGCTAGACCTTTTTCAAGGAAAATAGAAGTTGGAATAATTGTATAACCTTTTAGTTTTACTTTCTGTTCTAACTTCAATATTTCACTTTTATGCAACAACAACTTTCGAATACGTGTTTCATCATGATTGAATCGATTTCCATATTCATACGCAAGAATGTGCATTTCTTTAACATATGCCTCATTTCCTGTGAAACTTATATATGCATCTTTTAGTTGTACATGCCCCTGTCGAAGGGATTTGATCTCTGTCCCCTTCAATTCAATCCCTGCAACAAATCGATCTTCCAAAAAATATTCATGCGAAGCTTTTCGATTTGAGGCAATTATTTTTTTTCCACTCATACATACCTCTCTTGTTAATAGACGATTTCTACTTTGTCATTCATAATTTCATTCACACGATTGATAAAGTATTCTCGTGTTACATCTTGTCCATAATTGGTTGTTAACATATGGCTTGCGGCTAATTCGTTTGTGTAATCTTTTAGTACATAGGTTCTATAGTATTCCATTTGTCCTCGAATATAGGTAATGGTAGGAAGGAATTGTACATCTTTGATCGTTGTTTCCTTCTTTGTTTTATTATATTCAATTTTCCAACGTGCCATACCACCTAGCATATTATCCGCATTATCTTGGGCTGATAAGAAATTTCCCAGGGAATAAATGACCAATGTTTTATTACCATTTTTACCTGTTACATAATCCATAGGTTGAATCACATGAGGATGTTCTCCAATGATAACATCAACACCTAAATCACTCAAGAACTGTGCTAGGTCTTGTTGTTCCTCATTTGGAGTAAATGCGTATTCACTACCCCAATGCATACTCACTACTATGACGTCACTCACCTTTTTTAAGCGTTCTACGTCATGTTTAATCTTATCCTTGTCAATGAGGTCTACTAAGTAGTCTTTGCCCTCAGGAAGGCTATATCCATTCAATCCATATGTATACCCAAGGATTCCAAACTTCACGCCCTTCTTCTCAATAACTTGTAATTTTTCACTATCTTCTTTTGATGCGTGACTTCCCGTAACACTCATATCCGGAAAATGATTCTTTATATAATTCAATTGATTTAGGATTCCTTGTTCACCTGCATCCATAGAATGATTAGAACTAGCTGCTATCCAGTTAAATCCAGCACTATTAACTGCATCTAGAATCTCATACGGGCTATTAAAGGATGGATAAGAACTCAATCCAAGTTCACTGCCTCCACACATCGTCTCTTGATTAATATAAGAAATATCCGCATCTTGTGTTAGATAGTTTGTATGTTCATAGATATCTTTGAAATCGTATTTTCCATCTCCAATACTATTGTACATATAAATCGTATTATGAATAAGATTATCTCCAACAGCACTGAAACTAACTTCTACGATATCATCCTTCTCTACCGTTTTTTCTGGTTCTTTCTTAGGTTCTTCTTCATTTAGGTTTCCACTGCATCCACATAAAAGAACCAAAACCAATCCTACACCCAATAATTTTCTCATACTTCTACCTCACAATTTATCGTTTTTTGTTTTTTGTTTTCTTCACAACCAACTCAAAATCAATTTCTCGTTTAAAGCGACTTGCGCCAACACATTGTACAATTACTTTTTGTCCCATGTGATAAACTTTCGCGCTATGTTCTCCAATCAAAGATTTACTCGCATCATCATAATGATAGTAATCATCTTGCATCGTTGAAATATGTACAAGTCCTTCTACTGTATTATCAAGTTCTACAAACATTCCAAACTTTGTAATCCCACTAATAACACCTTCAAAAACTTTCCCAACACGCTCTTCCATATATTCTGCTTTTTTCATATCATCTACTTCGCGTTCTGCGTCAACTGCATTACGCTCTCTTGTACTAGATTGATCTGCTGCAGATTCACACCATGTTTCATCAAAGCTCATTTTATCTACATCGTGTAGTTCTTCAAATACATATTTACGCAACATTCGATGAACCACTAAATCTGGATAACGCCGTATTGGAGAAGTAAAATGCAAATAATTTTTAAGCGCTAATCCAAAGTGTCCAATACAACGATTATCATAACGCGCTTTTTGCATACTTCTCAACATAAAGGTAGATAGTACACTGTAGTTCTCTTGCCCTCTTGCTTCATTTAGTAAGCTTTGTAGTTGTGCAGGGTATACATTTTGAATTCCACCTTGAAAGTTATACCCAAGGGATTTCGCAATACGTGCAAATTCACGAATCTTCTTAGGTTCAGGTGCTTCATGAATTCGATACATGCTAGGTACTTCTAACCAACGAGTATGCATTGCCACGGTTTCATTTGCCGCAATCATAAAATCTTCAATGATACGCTCTGCTTCGCCTCGCTCACGCAATACAATATCTTTTACTTTTCCATTATCATCCACTAGGATACGTGCTTCTTTTGTATCAAAGTCAATGGCACCAAGCTTTTCTCTACGTTTACGTATAATGCCAGATAATACTTTCATATCAATACACATCTTTAATAAATGTGGATATTTTGTTTTTACCTTTTCATCTCCAGCCAATATTTTATTGACATTGGTGTAGGTCATTCTTTCATCGGATTTAATGATAGAAGGATAAATCTTATAATTCTGTACTTCTCCCTTTCGATCGATTTCCATCATACATGTTTCGCTCAATCGTTCTACTTTCGGATTCAAAGAACAAATACCATTACATAAAGCATGAGGCAACATAGGCACTACACGATCCACAACATATACAGAAGTACCTCTTGCATATGCTTCTTTATCAATCGCACTTCCTTCTGTTACATAATGTGAAACGTCTGCGATATGTACATACAAACGATACCCATCTTCTATCTTTTCAATGGATATGGCATCATCTAAGTCTTTTGCGTCTTCTCCATCAATTGTAATTGTTAATAG
>JAVWJF010000247.1:0-3759 GCA_036639195.1 Longicatena sp. | reverse complement strand
TTGATTTTTGATTTAAGAAAAATGAAGCAGTGTATGTTGTACTACGTCCAGAAGATTTAGATATTGTAAAAGTAGCAGATGGAAAAATGAATGGACTTGTAAAATCTGTTCTATTTAAGGGTGTTCATTATGAAATCATGGTAGAAACAGTGCCAGGGACAACCGTAACGGTACGTATGAACGTATCGAAAGAACACGATGTTATCTCCGACAATAAGAAGGAAAAAATATCTGCCAATGACTTTTTCGTAGATATTGAAGATATCAAAGAATTAAACGATGCGGAAATTATTGCACGTGCGGATGCACAAGCATGGAGTCCTGAAGATGATGAATATATTTCTATTTCTAAAATGGAATATGATATTCAAGAAGAAATTGGTACTTATCCAGTGACATTCTCTACAAATTCAGGAACTAGTGTTACCATCAATGTCTTTGTTGTACAACAAGAATATGTAGAAAATCCTAAAGCAAACGAGGCTATCTCTGCATTTAACTTCTTTAAAACCGTGGATGAAATCAAAGAAAGTTCTGCGATTGATACCGATTTAAAAACTTGGGCGAATGCGCAGAGTTGGAAGTTAAGTGATGAAAGTGTTGTGGAAATTTCCAATGTAGATTATGATTTTGATCCAGATAACATTCGTACAGGAACCTATAAGGTTACGTTCTCTACACAAGGACGTGAATTTAAGATTCATACAACGGATATTGCGAGTGAAGGTAGCGAAGTAGGGCTTAGCTTTCAACCAGAAGATATTCATGTCATGAGTAAGATGGGATATTAATCATGAAGACATTTAAGCGATTAACGTATCCATACATTATATGGATGGTCGCGATGATTGTTCTTCCTATGTTGTTAATTATTGTATATGCTTTAACAAAACAGGGAAACAGCGTCGCTACCCTACAATTTACATTCAACAACTTTACAAAGTTTTTTACCGATGCCGCATTCTTAAAAACCCTATGGGTATCTTTGCGCATTGCGTTTATTACGACCATCCTATGTATTCTAATAGGTTATCCAGTAGCGTATGTCATCGCAAAATCAAAACAAAGAAATTTATTGATTTTATTAGTTACTCTACCAATGTGGATCAATATGTTGGTACGTACGTACGCATGGATTGGAATTTTATCCGATAATGGACTCATCAATAATCTTTTGTCACTTGTTGGATTGGGTCATGTGAAATTATTGTATACCGAGTTTGCGGTCATTCTTGGAATGGTGTACAACTTTGTACCATTTATGATTTTACAAATTGATTCTTCCTTAGCAAAAATGGACAATTCTTTATTAGAGGCAGCGAATGATTTAGGGGCTAGTCGTTTCCAACGCTTTCGTCATGTGACACTTCCCTTATCGTTACCAGGGGTAATATCTGGTATCACGTTGGTATTCTTACCAGCAGTATCGAGTTTCGTAATTCCTAAGTTAATGGGTGGTGGAGGCTTTATGATGATTGGTAATATCATAGAGAACCAGTTCATTACCGTTGGAGAATGGAACTTTGGTAGTGCGATTTCTATGATTATGGCAGTTATTATTATGATTAGTATGTATGTGACGAGAAGATTGGATAAAGGAGACGACGCTTCACACTCCAAAGAAGGAGGAAGTGGCTCATGATATCAAATAAACTTGCGAAAAGATTGATTCTTGGACTCATCTTCTTATTCTTCTATTTTCCTATTTTATATATGTTAATATTTTCTTTCAATGGTTCCCGTTCTTTGACGAGCTTTGATGGGTTCTCACTACAGTGGTATCACAAGATGTTTAGTGATCGAAATATGATGGAGGCAATCTATTATACGTTAGTAACAGCGGTTATTGCGACGTTTGTATCAACGATAGTGGGTACGATTACCGCCATTGGATTATCTAGGTCACGTCGTGTGGTACGTGAAGTAGTATCACAAATAAACAATTTACCGATCATGAATCCTGAAATTGTTACGGCAGTAGGATTGATGCTGTTCTATGTATCGCTTCGTATTGAAAAAGGTTTTCTTACCATGTTGTTGGCACATATCGCCTTTTGTATTCCTTATGTAATCCTAAGCGTTATGCCAAAACTTAGAAGTCTTGATCCAAACCTAGCGGAAGCAGCCATGGATTTAGGTGCTAAGCCATCACAAGCAATGTGGAAAGTCATCGTACCACAAATCATGCCAGGGATTGTATCTGGTGCATTGATTGCTTTTACGATGTCGTTTGATGACTTTACGATTTCCTATTTTGTGAGTGGAAATGGTGTGAAAAATATCTCTACACTTGTGTGGACGATGAGTAAACGTATCAATCCAAGTATCAACTCTTTATCAACTATTATCGTACTCATGATTACCATTACGTTAATCTTTGTGAATATCTTACCGCTTGTACGAGATAAAGCCAAAAAGAAAAACAAACCTATCTCCAATAAAGCATTTGGTATTGTTGGATTGTGTTTCACACTAGTCATTGGTGGAATGTTATTTGCCTTAAAAGGTGGTGTATCACAATCATCTCCTGAAGATGCAATCGCAAAATATGGAAGTGATGTTTTAAAGGTTTATAATGTTGGAGAATATATTGATCCAGACATCAATACTGCATTTGAAAAACAATTTGGAGTAAAAATCATATACGATACATTCGATTCTAATGAATTGATGTATACGAAACTACAAGGTGGAGAATCTTATGATATCCTTGTGCCTAGTGATTATATGATTGAACGTTTACTTCTAGAAGATAAGCTACAACCACTTGATAAAAAACGTATCCCCAATATTACGAATTTAAGTGAACGTGTAAAAAATCTTGCATATGATCCAAAGAATACGTATAGTGTTCCATATTTCTGGGGAAGTGTTGGTATTGTCTACAATAAGCATAACGTGGATAAATCAGACCTAGAAAAACAAGGATGGAATATCTTCCAAAATACAAAGTATAAGGGAAAAATTTATATGTATGATTCAGAACGTGATTCCTTTATGATGGCATTAAAAGCATTGGGTTATTCTATGAATACAGAAAATCCTAAGGAATTAGAAGAAGCTTATGAATGGTTAAGCAATGTCGTAAAAACCATGAGTCCTGAAATCGTTACGGATGAAGTTATTGATTCCATGGTAAATGGTAATAAAGATATGGCATTGGTATATAGTGGAGATGCGGCCTATATCTTATCGGAAAATGAAGATATGGATTATTACGCACCAAAACAGGGAACCAATCTGTGGAGCGATGCTATGGTCATTCCAAAAGATGCGAAAAATCCAAAACTAGCAAATGAATACATTAACTTTGTATTAGATTATGAACAAAGTATGAAGAATACATTGTTTGTTGGATATGCATCAATGAATGATGAAGTACTTGAGGAAGTTAGTGCTCCTAATGGAGAATTCGATGGAAATAATGCATATTTACCACGAGTAGGTTATAAGAAGGATGAAATCTTTGAGTACAATGATGTCACAAAGAAAATCATTTCTGATTATTGGGTGAAAGTGAAAATCGCGAAATAGAGGTGAGTTTTATCAATAAACAAATCAAATTATGGATCAAACGTTTCTTGGTGATTCTAGTCATTGTGTTTATGGTTGTATTGATGATTTTATAAGAAAAGCTGTCTGTTCTTTATGAGCAGGCAGCTATTTTAATGTGGAGATATCACGTGTGTTCATGAAGGTATCCATACTATAGAGAAAGAGTACTTCATCTACATGATGTTCTTGTATGTACTCACTGAT
>JAVWJF010000246.1:0-3762 GCA_036639195.1 Longicatena sp. | reverse complement strand
TCAATCCAATGGATAATAATAAGGTATCTACTTCAAAGGTTTTCTCTGTTCCTTTCATAGGACGTTTTTGTTCATCTACTTCTGCAATTACAATACGTTCCACATGATCTTTCCCTTGAATATCCACCACTGTATGAGATAGATATAAAGGTATATCGTAATCCTTTAAACACTGTACGATATTTCTTGTTAAACCATTGCTATAAGGCATGATTTCCGCAACACCAACTACATTTGCTCCCTCTAGTGTCATTCTTCTTGCCATGATCAAACCAATATCACCACTTCCAAGTATAAACACTTTCTTTCCTACACGAATATTTTCAAGGTTTAAATAACGTTGCGCACTTCCTGCTGTATATACTCCTGGAAGTCGCTTTCCTGGAATTTGTATTGCTCCACGATTTCTTTCATAACATCCACTCGCAAATACAATACTCTTTGCTTGTACCCACACATATCCTTCTTCATCATTTACATATAATACTTCTCGATCTTCGTGTACTTCTAAAACAGTCGTATTAATTTTATAGGCAATACCTTCTTTTTCTACTTGTTCCATATAACGTTGCGCATACATCGGTCCACTTAATTCTTCTTTAAATACTTGCAAACCAAATCCATTATGAATACATTGTTGTAAAATACCACCCAATTCTTCACTGCGTTCTAAAATTAAAATATCTTGAATCCCCATTTCTCTTGCCTTTAATGCAGCGCTCATACCTGCACTACCCCCACCAATGACTACCATATCGTATCGTTTCATTATCTTACCCCCTTGCTTACTTCAAAGTAAGTTTCACCATCATATGGGACTTCCTCTAATGGAATATTTAATTCTCTAGCTAATATTCTTGCGACTTCTATTTCACAAAATCCACCCTGACATTTTCCCATGCCTGGACGCACACGTTTCTTAACTCCTTTGATGCTACGTGCGCCACAAGGACGATGTATACAATCCACAACTTCCTGTTCACTAATTTCTTCACAACGACAAATGATATGTCCAAATGCTTTATTATGTTTAATAAGTTCTTGTTTCTCAGTAAGGGATTTATCCTGCATGCGTTCTTGTACCATACGATGCTGATACTTTGCTTTACGTTTTAAATTCATGGCAGGAAGAACGAATTCATTCACCACATATTCTCCAATGGCTGGTGCACTCGCAAGGCCTGGTGAATCAATGCATGCACAATGAATAATCTGTTTGCTAGCTTTTGAATACTCACAAAAGAAATCATTATCATTTCCTGTTGGACGAAGTCCACTATACGTATGAATTACTTCTTGATAAGGAACATTCGTTAATGTCTTTGATAGTTTTTCTTTTACACTTGCTAGTCCTTCACTTGTTGTAGAAGTATCTTCATCCATCTCTAATTCACTATTAGGACCTAATAAAGTATTCCCATGAACAGTAGGAATTGCCAAAACCCCTTTTCCTACTTTTGTAGGTACTGGATATATAATTTCATTTACAAATCCCTTTGCACGTTTGGATAATATGAAGTATTGCCCTCTCTTTGGTGTAATATGAAACAATGGATTTTCTTCGATCATTTCCATCACTCTTTGTGCACCAATACCCGCAGCATTGATCAACATATCCACTTGATATGTTCCTTTTGTAGTCGTAACACATATCACATTGTCTTCTTTCTTTACATCAATGACTTTTTCACCTAGTTTGATATCACAAGCATTCAACAAGCATTCATCCAACAAAGCATTGCACACTTCCCATGGTGTAATCACTGCTGTACTTGGAACATCCATTGCTTTTGTGACCGCTTCTGAAATATTAGGTTCTCGTTGTAAAATCTCCTGACGAGTCAAAAAGGTTACATCGATATTTCTTCGTACTGCTCTTTGATACAACGTTTCCAATTCTTTTTCTTCCTCTTCTCCACAAGCCGCAACAATCGCACCACATTTTACATAATCTACATGAAGCTGTTTACAAATGGATGGATACATATCCGCTCCTCTTTTGTTCAATCTTCCCTTCAGTGTTCCTTCTTCTGGGTCATACCCCGCATGTACAATAGCACTATTTGCGGCACTCACTTCTTCACAGATATCGTGATGTTTTTCAACAATCGTAACGTGCACATCATACTGCGACAACTCATGGGCTATAAAACTTCCTATAATGCCCGATCCAATTACCATAATCTCTTTCATATTTATCCTCCTAACAACACAAAAAAAACGAGATACCAAAAAATGATTTCCTCATCTGATACTCGTTTTCTCTATCAACTATTAACTTTTATGAATTTATTATAGCATCTACTTCATGAATTGAAAAGAACAAATTTTCATAAGTAAGCACTTTCTATTTCTTTTGAGTGCTTTCTCTCACTTTCAATGAAGGATTCAAAATAATATTTTTATAATTATGATCATTTTTCTTCATCATCTCTAACATCTGTAAAACTGCTTCTTTTCCTAAAGCATCAATAGGTTGTGTAATAGTAGTAAGCGGTGGATCTAGTAATTCTGAAAGTATGATATCATCATATCCAATTACTGATATATCTTCTGGAATACGAATTTTACGTTTTTTACATTCTCTGAAAAATCCTATTGCCATCATATCATTAAACGAAAAAATAGCTGTGACTTTTTTCGGCAATAAAGATTCCAATGCCTTAATTCCGCTATGAGGTTGGAAATCTCCATGATAAATCAAACTCTCATCAAATGGGATATGAGCTTCTTTAAGTGCATCTTTATAACCTAATAAACGTTCATTAGAACTTACGATATGTTTTGGTCCTGTTATACATCCAATCACTTTATGTCCCAAATCTAATAAATGCTTTGTAGCGATATACCCTCCTTTTCGATGATCAACCAAAATCGTAGTTGTTCTATTTTCTGCTAAGAATCTATCTAAAATAATGACTGGTATATCAGCTTCTTGAATAAGTTTATTTAATTTCGCTTTATCTTCATCATTGAACTTATTAGAATAAATGATAATGATTCCATCGACCCCTCGATTATAGAAAAAATCAAAATATTCAAATGTATGTTCTATAGAATCTGTTGTATTACCATAAATGATATTGTATCCAGACTGATATGCATTTTGCTCGATAACCTTTGCAAGTTCAGAGAAATATAAGTTACTGATATCTGGTAGAATGAGTCCCCAAATGTTTGTTTTCTTCGTGATCATACTAACTGCAATTGGATTCGGCTTATAATTCAATCTCTCTACTGTTTCCAATATTCTAGCTTTTACATCTTCCGAAATACGGTTTGGACGATCATTAAGAACTAATGAAACAGTAGTAATTGATACACCACATGCATTCGCTACTTCCTTTAATGTGATAGACATAAATTTGCCCCCTATTCTTATTCTAAATTGATTATAGCATTTAATTACAACGTGTCAACTTTCTATGCACTTTAAGCACAAAATATGAAATCGTTTACATTTTTTTATTTTTTCTATTGACATCAAAAAGAAATATACTATAATGGAGTTAGTTGATAAAAGGTTTTATCAAGAAAGGAGGAAAATCATTGAAAGTATTAAATTATGGTTCATTAAACATTGATCATGTATATGATGTTGAGGAATTTCCACTTCCTGGCGAGACAATTGACTCCATCCAATACAAAACCTTTCTAGGTGGTAAAGGATTAAATCAATCGATTGCCCTACAACGTTGTGGTATTCAAGTTCATCATGCAGGGCTCATCGGCGAAGATGGATCGATGTTAAAAGAAGAACTT
>JAVWJF010000245.1:0-3771 GCA_036639195.1 Longicatena sp. | reverse complement strand
ATGATTAATTTATTCAATTTTATATTGACTTTTATTAACTAATTTTTTTGTTATAGAATAGAAAACATAAGAAAAGAACAAATTCAAGGGTAATAACTTACCAATATTTACCAAGGTAAAATTATGAAAATACATGCTATACTCAAAGAAATTAGAAATATGTAGAAAATATCAAATATTATAGTGTCAAAAAATTTAAATACATAACACATTGATGACACGAATCGTTGTGAAATGTGTTTTTTTTATAACACACATCCATATTTTTAAATCTTATTAGAAATTACGAAGAAGCAAAAAATTTATAGAAGATGAATAAAACCCTTAAAACAAGGGCTTTCTATTATTTTGCAGTGTGACACACAAGAGGTATTTGTGTCAGTTTGACATAGAAAGCGTTTTCATTAAGATGATAAGTGTAACGAGTGATAGGGCTTACATATGTTTACACGAGTCACTTATTTTGGAGGGATGAAATGGAGAAAATAGCAGTCATCAATATTACGAGCTTTGGCCGAGAGTTCCCAGAGTATATAGAAGAACTCGAATCAAAAGTTGGTAAGGTTGATAAATTCTTACTTCCAGCGGATATGGATGGGGCTACACTCGCTGAAAGGTTGGATGGTTACTCCTATATATTATTAGGCAACTATCCTCAATTTGACGAAACATTCTTCTCATTACAAAAAGATGTAAAACTCATCGCAAGACATGGAATTGGTTACAACAACATTGATTTGGAAAGTGCAAAGCGTCATGGTGTATTTGTAACAGTGATTCCACATGTAGTAGAAGAAGATGCAGTCGCAGAACAAGCAGCAGCATTATTAATGGCAGTATCAAAGAATATTGTACGTGCGGATCAAAAAGTGCACATTGGGCAGTGGAACATCAACCGCCAAGAAATTATGGGATATCAGTTGCGGAATGGTGTAACAGGAATTATAGGTTGTGGACACATAGGAAAACGTATGGCACAAATTATGAAATATGGATTCCATAATAGAATACTTGCATATGATCCTTATTTGAGTAAGGAAGATGCAGATCTTCTGGGTGTTGAACTTTGTGACCTCATAACGTTATTACAGACTTCCGACTTTATAAGTCTACATGCAAATCTAAATGAAAATAGTAAACATCTTATCAATGCGGAAACATTACAACATGTTTCCAAACATGCCATTTTGATCAATACAGGGCGAGGTGGTCTGGTAGATGAAGAAGCACTTGCAGACGCATTAGAACAAGGACAGTTAGCAGGATATGGCGCTGATGTCGCAGGGTATGAACCAATGGATGTGAATTCAAGATTACTAAAGATGGCAAATGTTACCATTACACCACATTCGGCAATTTACAATCGTACTTGCATGTCTCATATGAATCGTAAAGTCATGGAAGATGTGTACTTGGTTGCAAGTGGGAAGCGACCAAATGAAATTATCAATGGATTATAGAATGAATAGAAAGCGTAGGGAAAACACATATGAATAAAGAACAAGTAATTCAGACAATTGAAAACGAAAAAATTGTAGTTATCACTAGAGGTATCCTAGGAGAAGATTTAATGAAGTTGGCAAAAGCATTATATAAAGGAGGCATTCGTTGTTTTGAAATAACGTATGATCCTGCAGATCCAAATACTTGTGAAAGCGTAAAAGAAAACATTCAAGCATTAGATGCCGAGTTCAAAGGCGATTTGATGTTGGGTGTAGGAACTGTACTTACAAAAGAACAGGTTCAAAATGCGAAAGATGCTGGTGCGAAATTCATCGTATCTCCAAACTTTGATCCAGAAATTGTGGCAGAGACAAAAGCACTTGGATTGGTATCCATGCCAGGGTGTATTACACCAACAGAAATATGTGCAGCAGATAAAGCGGGAGCGGACTTCATCAAATTGTTTCCTGCAGGAACCCTTGGTATTAAATACTGTAAAGACGTATACGCTCCCATCCATCATGTGAAATATATCGCAACGGTAGGTGTAAGTGAAGAAACCTTTAAGGAATATTTAGATTTAGGATTCAGTGGAGCTGGTATCAGTTCACAATTAGTAGATAAAAAATGTCGAGATGCAGGGAACTATGAAGAGTTGACAAGAAGAGCACAATGCTTTGTAGATATTGCTAAATCATATAAGTAAGTACACGCAGATAGACGTGTAACATACACTCGCTGATGCAAAGCGAAAAAGGAGATCATAATATGGAAAATCTAAAGCTTACAAGAATTGACTTTCGTCTCATTCACGGTCAAGTAATGACTCGTTGGGTAGCAAAGTACAACATCGAAGACATCGTTGTTATCGATGATCGTTCTTCAAAAAGTCCGATCTTAAAGAAAATCTTATTAGGGGCAGCACCTTCAGGTGTAAAAGTAGAAGTAGATTCTATCGAAGAAGCTGCGGCTAAATGGGCAGAAGGTAAATTCCCAAAACGTAATTTACTAATCCTATTTAAGAACACGACGCAAGCACTTACTGCATGGAATGCAGGAATCAAATTCCCAGCTTTACAAGTAGGTGGAATCGAAGGAAGCGGCGACAAGAAAAACATTTATAAAAATGTAGTTATGTCAAAAGCGGAAATGGAAGAACTAAAGGTTATGCACGATGGCGGTGTTGAAGTCTTCATGCAACCTATTCCAGAAGACAACCCATATCCGTTTAAAGATGTAGTTTCAAAATTCTAGAAGCTACACATATAAATAAGAAAGTGAGTGGTGTAGAAAGAACAAAATGTAAAGGGAAAAAGAATGATTTAAACAAAGATTTGTACATATAAGGAGGAAAATAAAATATGGTACAAGCACTATTAATGGGTCTGCTTGCATTTGTAAACGGTATTCAAGGACCTTACCACTGGTATTTCTTTAGAGAACCAGTTATGGCAGGTTTCTGGGTAGGTTTAATCTATGGAGATCCTGTTCAGGGGACAATTATTGGGGCAACAATCAACGTTTCATACTTAGGATGGATTTCAGCTGGTGGAGCAAATGCTTCTGACTTATATTGGGCTGGTCTATTAGGAACATTCGTAGCAATCAAAGCAGGTATGTCCATAGAGACTTCCGTAGCATTTGCTGTTCCAATTGGATTATTAGGTAACTACGTACATGTTGCGTACATGACAGTGGCTTCTATTTGGCCAGTACGAATGGATGCTCTGGCTGCCAAAGGGAACTGGAGAGGAATACGTAGAATTCAGTTCTTAGGTGGTCCAGCAATCGTACTATGCTTACGTGCTATTCCAGTATTCTTAATTGCATTATATGGTAGTGAATATATTCAAACATTGATCAACTCTATCCCTACATGGGCAATGAGTGGACTTGCTGCAGTTGGTAAATTGTTACCTGCATTAGGTATGTCAATGCTTATGAAATTTATGTACAAGAAAACATTATTACCATTCTTCGTACTTGGATTTGGTATCGCAGCTTACTCTGGAATGACAGATTTATTGCTATATGCATTAATCGGTGTATGTTTGGCATTCATCTTAATCAAATTAGGATTCAATAAAGAAACAGAAGAAAGTGAAGGAGCTGAATAGTATGGCAGAAAATAAAAGAGCACTAACTAAAAGAGATGTCCAGAAAACAGCCTTCTTCTGGCACATGACATCACATATGACGTATAACTACCAGCGTTTACAGGCAGGATCACTTGCCTCTATCATGGGTCCGTTATTTGAAAAATTATATCCAAATAATCAAGAAAAAATGATTGAAGGTTTACAACGTCACATGTTGTATTTCAACACA
>JAVWJF010000244.1:0-3779 GCA_036639195.1 Longicatena sp. | reverse complement strand
ATTGGTATTTGTATGCTTAACACGTTTGATTATTTTTGTTCAACCAGGTGTTGTTAGTAGTGAACGTGTCATGATTGTATATGGTATGGCACTTACCTTATGTTTGTTATGTATTTCGTTTTGGATTTATTATGGAAAAATCAAAAATATGAATCCACATCAAATAAAAAAGACTAGAAAGAAAAAAGTAACAAAAAAACAAAAGAAGATGAAATATATCCAATAAATATTGGATATTTCATGTTTATCATGGGGATGTTAGGCAATTGGGTTGAAAGGAGACGAATATGGAACATTGTATATACTCTCGGAGGCTTTTACAAATCATGGATATTATTTCATGTGGTGATGATTACATCTCTATCGGTGATGTAGCCAAAAAACTACATGTCAGTAACCGTACAATCATTCGTGAGCTAAAAGATACAGATTATATTTTCTCCCAATTTGATTTAACCTTAACATCCAAAAAAGGTTTTGGTTATAAAATCATTGGAGAACAGGAGAAGAAAAAAGAATTTATCAACTATATACAGAATGAATTAAAACATCTTGTGGCCAATAGTCCTGAACTTCGTAGAGAGCGTTTGTTGTTGGAGTGTTTACAACGAAGATCTATTGATAAACTTAGTTACTTCGCCTATTTGTTCAATGTTTCAGAAGGAACCATCAGCAACGATTTAAAAACCATTGAAGAATGGTTACATAATCAAAATTTAACGATTAAACGAGGCGTTTCATCAGGGATTGAGGTTGTGGGAAGTGAAGAGGATATCCATCGCGCAAAGGCGAATTTTCTTCATGCTCAATTGGTGAAGGAAAATGTAGAAGAGTATATTCATAACAATACGAATTTTGATGAATTGGAATATTTCAATCGTCATAACGATGATGAAAATAGCATTATGAATCTTTTAAATAAAGAGATTTTATATTCTGTAATTACAACCCTAAAAGATATTAGTGTGATACTACTCAATAATATTACGAGAAGTTCTTACTTAGGACTTATTATTCATATGACGATAGCTATTGATCGTATAAAAAAAGGTGAAACTATTGAAATGGCACAACATATCTTTGAGAAACTTCGTAAAGATCCATTGTTTCCACTTTCAAAAGAGTTCGCACATTATTTTGAAATGTCACAAAATATTGTGTTTCCAGATGAAGAAGTTGCCTATATTTTAATGCATTTAAAAGGTACACGTATTCGAGTACCTATGCAAGAAGTAGCGGAAATGGACGATGTAAAGGATGAACACGAGTGTACACAAATAGTAGAACAATTAATATTAAACTTTAGTAAATTGGTGGATTATGATTATACGGAAGATGAAGACTTGTTCGCTGGTTTGATGGCACATCTAAAACCAGCACTTAATCGTATCTCTTATGATTTAAGTATACGAAATCCACTCTTAGACCAGATAAAAGATCAGTTTAATGAAATGTTCGAACTTACAAAAAAGACATGTGGCTTCATTAAAGATACCAAAGGAAATAGTATTTCTGATCATGAAATTGGATATCTTACGCTTCATTTTGGAGCTGCTGTAGAACGTTCAAAAGCTCTTATGCAAAATGAAAACAAACTCAATATAGGTGTTGTTTGTTCTAGTGGGGTAGGGATTAGTGTTCTATTGGTATCTACCTTAAAAAGCAACTTTCATCAACTAGGTGAAGTAGTGGCACTTTCTATAGAACAATTAGAACATTTATATGAGTACAAGGATTTAGATGCGATTGTCACAACCCTCACAATCGATAAAGAAATATCACTCCCCTATGTACAAGTGAATCCTCTTCTAGAAGAAGAGGATATCTCCAATCTCAATCGTTTATTTAATCAAATTAAAGCTGAAAAACGCGTAAAAAATATTCAAGCTTTCAATGATGATAAACATCGTGAAAGTCTCGATGTTTCGCTGTTTGAAGAGGCACGTTTAATACAATTTATGTTTCCACTTACAAAGGGACAATTGATACATAATATTGTACGTATTCTTGATGAACCAACATCCATACGTAAGGAATGTGTCAAAGCCATTATGGAACGAGAAAAATTAGGAGAAGTATATTTAGAAGAGAAAGAGTTTGTGTTATTCCACTCAAGTATTGCTTCTATTCATAGACCCTATATTATTTTCTTCCGTTTCCAAAATGGAGCGCAGATAAGCGATTTTAAAGAAAAAATATCCGTTGGTTTAATGATTTTGATTCCAAAACCAGCGAAAAAGATTGAACGTATAACACTTGGTAATATATCTTATCAAATATTACAAGATGAAACATTATTGCACGTTATTCGTTCAGCTAAAGAAAAAGAAATCATCCAATATTTAAAAGATACTATGAAGGAGGATCAATTATGAAACGCTTTATATTAAATGAAACTAGTTATCATGGTTATGGTGCGATAGAAGGTATTATCTTAGAAATAAAGCAACGCAACTTTAAAAAGGCTTTGATTGTTACAGATGAAGATTTAGTAAAGTTCAAAGTGATCAATAAGGTTACAGATTTAATGGATAAAGAAGGTTTTCCTTATGTCGTATATGATGGCGTAAAAGCGAACCCAACTGTAGATATGGTGAAGGAAGGGGTAGCGATATTTGCACAAAATGCATGTGATTACCTGATTGCTATAGGAGGGGGTTCCCCACAGGATACAGCAAAAGGGATTGGCATCATTACCAACAATCCAGAATTTGGTGATGTTCTTAGTTTAGAGGGAACAGCTGAAACAAAACATAAAAGTGTTCCAATGATAGCGGTAGCGACAACGGCAGGTACTGCAGCTGAAACTACCATCAACTATGTTATCACGGATACAGAAAAACGCCGAAAATTTGTATGTGTAGATCCACATGATATTCCTGTTGTAGCAGTTGTAGACCCTGATATGATGAGTAGTATGCCTAAGGGATTAAGTGCGGCTACTGGTATGGATGCACTTACACATGCAATTGAAGGGTATATTACAAAAGATGCATGGGAATTATCGGATACCTTGAATTTAAAGGCAATTGAACTTATTGCGAAACATTTAGGAAAGGCATGTGAAAATGAACCAGTTGCTAGAGAGGCGATGGCACTTGGACAATATATGACAGGGATGGCATTCTCAAATGTTGGGTTAGGTATTGTACATAGTATGGCTCATGCTTTAGGTGCGTATTATAATACTCCTCATGGTATTGCGAATGCTGTATTACTTCCTTATGTTATGGAGTTTAACAAAGATGCTACAAACGAAAAATACCGTGATATTGCATATGCTATGGGAGTGGAAAATTGTCAAACTATGGATAGTGATACTTATCGTAAGGTAGCCATCAAAGCTGTGAAAGAATTATCTGCTTCCATTGGTATACCACAAACGCTATCTGAAATTAATGTGTTAGAAAGTGACTTGAAAGAATTAAGCGAATTGGCTTATAAAGATGTATGCACTGGAGGGAATCCAAGAGAATGCAGTGTTGCGGATATCCTTGCTATTTATCAAAGTGCGATGGGAAAGTAGGGGAATACTATGCAAAGATTTGTAAATGATGCAAGTCAAGTAGTGGAAGATATGTTGAAAGGGTTTGTTGATGCCCATGAGTATATTGCCTTGTCGAAATCCAATCCTAAAGTTGTGTATTATAAAGATGAACCTCAAGGCAAAGTTGGACTTGTAAGTGGGGGTGGCAGTGGACATGAACCTGCTTTCCTTGGTTATGTAGGAAAACACATGCTAGATGCTGTGGCGGTAGGGGAAGTGTTTTCTTCTCCAA
>JAVWJF010000243.1:0-3810 GCA_036639195.1 Longicatena sp. | reverse complement strand
GCTCTTGCGGTTCCTATTGGATTATTAGGAACATTGATATGGACATGTCGTATGACGTTTGACTCCATATTTGTACACATGGGAGACCGATTTGTTGAAAAAGAACAATATAACAAAATCTGGATTTCAAACGTATTGTGTCCACAAATTATGGCAGCAATCATCTGTATTATTCCATGTACATTAGCGGCTTACTTTGGTGCTACATACATTGAAGATTTCATCACGATGCTAGCTGGTACACCACTTAAAATCTTCCAAATTATAGGAGGTTTAATGCCAGCATTAGGAATCGCGATCACATTACAATACATTTTCAAGGGGGAAAGTCGTGTATTCTTATTTATTGGATTTGTAATTGCAGTATATTCAGGTCTTGCTTTATTACCTCTTGGTGTACTTGCTCTATTATTCGCGATTGTGTATGTACAAGTGCGTTATAAAGAGGGTAGTGGTAAAGGTAATATCTCTGTAGAAGCTGAGTTAGAGGAGGATTTCTAATATGGCAGAACAAAAAGCAAAGCACGTCATTCCTAAGAAACATCTGTACCACGCAGCGTTTAACTGGGAGACTTGGGTACAGTGTTGTTATAACTATGAACGTATGATGGGTATGGCTTGTGGACACACATTCGTACCAATTATCAATGATTTATATAAAGATGATCCAGATGGAGCTGCAAAACGTAAAGAAGTAATGCAACGAGAAATGGAATTCTTCAATGTTCATATCGAGTTTGGTTCTTGTATTCTTGGTATGGCAATCGCTTTAGAGGAACAAAGATCATTAGGAGAACCAATTCCAGGTGAATTCATTACATCCTTAAAGACTTCCTTAATGGGACCTTTAGCAGGTATTGGTGATACGATTTATCAGGGTGTATTGATCCCTATCCTATTAGCAATTTGTATCGACATCACACTTACTGGAACTGTTTGGGGTGCTGTTGTATATCTTGTCTTAATGTTAGTTATCAGTTATGTATTTAGTTTCGTGAACTTCTTCTTTGGATACCAACAAGGTTCGGAAGCCATTATGGACTTCCTCGAGAAGGGGCTACTTGATAAGTTATTGGTAGGTGCTCAAGTCATGGGTTGTATGGTTATGGGTGGACTTATCGCTAACTACGTAAAAGTAGCCTGTGGTTTACAGATTATTACATCTGGTTCTGAATTCAATGTACAGACTCAATTATTTGATGCGGTAATGCCGGGTATCTTACCATTCGGATTTACCATGTTAGTTTACTGGTTAATGAAAAAAAGATGGACATCCATCAGAATCATTCTATTGATTGTAGTGATTGGTATTATCGGTGGATTAACTGGAGTCTTAGCTTAGTATCATAAAACAAAGAGACCAGTAGCTTACGACTGGTCTCTTATTTCTAAAGGTGAGTGAATATAGGAGGAAATCACAATGAAAGCATGTGTATTACAAGGGCCAAAGGATTATCACATCAAAGATATTGATATTCCTGAAGTAAAAGATGATGAAGTACTAGTACGTATATTAACATCGGGAATTTGCGTGAATGATGTAAGAGATTATCAAGGATGTAAATGGTCATATCCACGTATTGGTGGGCATGAATATAGCGCAGTCGTAGAAAAACTTGGAAAAGATGTAGATCCAGAGTTGTTTAAAGTAGGAGATAAAGTCATTAACTTTATCATTGATGATTGTGGAGTCTGTCCAGATTGTAAACATCATCATGAAAATATTTGTGCTAACTTTACCAAAGGAACTGCTTACTATAATACAGATGGTTATTCTGGGTTCTATGGTTTTAGTGAGTATGCGGCAGTAAAAGCACGTCATTTGTATGTGTATTCAAAGGAAACATCAGATGAAGAAGCGGCATTTGCAGAACCACTCGCTTGTGTTCTAAATAGCATCAATCGTTCCCATATCAAAATGGGAGATGATGTAGTTGTCATCGGCGGAGGTGTAATGGGGCTCCTTCATGTATTGTGTGCAAAGAAACAAGGAGCGCGTGTTATCCTTAGTGAAACAGATGCAAAACGTCGTGAATTTGGTTTAAAATTAGGCGCAGATTATGCGATTGATCCTTTGGAATCTGATCCAGTAGAACAAGTGAAGAAGCTTACTGGAGGACGTGGAGCAAACGTTGTGGAAAATACAACAGCCATTCCTGCAGTTGCGGCTCAAGCAATTGAAATGACCGCAAAGAGTGGATTATGTAATATGTTTAGTTCTATTCATCCAAATGAAGCAATCCTAGTGGATGCGGGACGTTTACACTCTCAAGAAATTGTTGTGACTGGAACACAAAATGGAACCATTGAAACATTTGCCCAAGCAATTGATTGTATTTCAAAAGGCATTATTGACGTAAAAGCGTTGATTGAAAAAGTGTACGATTACACAGATGTTGTAGAAGCAATGGAATGTGCAAGTCGTCCTGATACGTATAAAGTTATGTTACGTTTTTCTAAATAAGGAGGAAAACAAAGATGTTAGCAAATTTAAATGATGTATATAAAATAGCAAATGAAAAGAAGATTGCGATTGGAGCGTTTAATATCGTAAACTTTGAAAATATCTTAGCTGTCATTGAGAGCGCTGAGAAATTAAATGTACCAGTGATTATGGAGTTTGCACAAACCCATGAAGAAAACAACGTAATGGATTTAGATACCATTGGGCCTGTTATGGTACTGATGGCACAACGTGCAAAAGTACCTGTTGTAGTTCATCTAGATCATGGTGTGCAATTGGAATATATCGAAAGATCTATTGAAATGGGATTTACCTCCGTTATGTTTGATGGCTCCGCTTTATCTTATGAAGAAAACGTACGACAGACAAAAATTGCTGTGGATATGGCACATGCACATGGTGTCACAATCGAGGCAGAGATTGGTAAAATGGCAGGTCTTACGCTAAACAACGAAGGTGTTACAGAAAATCGTGCAAGCGATCGTAAAAATTACACAGACCCTTTCGAAGCTAAAGACTTCGTAGAAAAAACAGGTGTAGATTGTTTGGCATGTTCTTTTGGTACTGTACATGGAGAATACTTCGCAGAACCAAACATTGATTTTGAACTTGTGAAAGAATTGCATGAGGCAACAGGTCTTCCTATCGTAATGCATGGAGGTAGTGGTGTTTCTCATGAAGACTATAAGAAAGTAATCGCAAACGGGGTACGTAAAATCAATTATTTCACGTATATGGACAAAGCAGGGGGAGAAGGAGTAAGTGCAGCTGCACCATTCAAATTCTTCCATGATGCGGCAAAAGTTGGTCAGGATGCTATGCAGAAAGATATCGAAGCTGCGATGCGTTGCTTTGCGAATATGGATTAGGTAACGCCTATGAAAATGAAGGTAGACAGTTTTGAAATCAATGATTATCTAGGACATACATTTGATTGTGATTGTCATAGAGAACATAGGACAAAACTTGAAAAAGTGGTTATATGTGAGGATGTTGAAAAAGATGTTCTTACGTATTTAAACCAACATAAATATCAATGCATTTATATAGTAGAAGATGAAAATACATACGTTGCCTATGGAAAGTTACTAGAAGAATATCTTACAAAGAGTGGAATTGTATGTGATTATGTTGTATTAGAAAAAGATGTTGTTCCTGATGAAATGGCAGTGTTTAAGATACTATCAGGTATGCAGAAGAAATATGATTTTATAGTCGGTGTTGGTGCAGGAACCTTAAATGATTTATGTAAGTTTGTATCCTATAAACTAGTGTTAGATTATGCAATTGTTGCGACTGCGCCAAGTATGGATGGATATGCATCCATTGGATCTGCACTTATCATT
>JAVWJF010000242.1:0-3813 GCA_036639195.1 Longicatena sp. | reverse complement strand
AATAAAAACAAGTTAGAAGATATTATACCAGCTGATATTCCTAACGATTATAAACTACGATCAGTTGATGTATGTTTTGATGGTAAGAATACTGAATACGGCTGGGAAATTGATGAAACAAAAACCAATCATACAATCACAAAAATTTCTATTATGTTAGCGAAGTATGATCCTGATAAGCCCCTTGTGGTTAAGGATACTGTGTTTATAGTTGTGATGCCTAATGATAATACCTATGTTTATGATGGAGATGAAGCTTGGGATTTATTAGGCACTGAAAAAGGTCCTATCTTTAGTACTTAAAAAAAGCAGAAAAATTCTGCTTTTTTATTTAGAACTCTAAACTTTCATAGGGTCATACCCCACCTCTAAACTTTTGTAGGGTCATTGTTTTAGAGCCTCTAAATTTTTGTAGGGTTGCACTTTTTAAAAAATCCTTTCATGTTAGAATTAATTTGTCCAATTAATCTAATACGAAAGGAGTGGGATTATTCCCTTAAATGATTTTATCACACATGTTCTCAATTTGAAAGATGACATGATTCAATCTTATGAAAACGTAAAAGAAGATGGTGTTATTCATCACTATATCACTCTTAAACCTTTCCCTATGGTTTGTTCTAATTGCTTATCTTCTGATCTTGTTATTAAAGAATATAAATCTCGTACTATTAAAAATGCTGCTTTACAGAATTGTCCTGAGATTATTCATTATCGTGCTCGCAGGTATACTTGTAAAAATTGCGGTTCTACTTTTTATGAATATAATCCTTTTTCAGTTCAAGCGCATAGAATTTCTACTCTTGTCAAAACTGAAGTGTTAAATGCTCTTCGCAATCCTCGTGTCACTTATAGTGATGCCGCTAAGTCTTTTCATATTTCTAGTACAGAAGTTATAAAAATCTTTGATTCGTACGTTGATATAAACCGTATTAAGCTTCCATCAATTCTTTGTATTGATGAAATACATATCCCTATGATTGCTTATCGTTCTACTTACGTTTGCGTTATGATGGATTTCATGTCTTCTGATTTAATTGAGCTGCTTCCTACACGCTTCAAACTCGATTTAAAACGCTATTTCGATGCTATTCCTATAGTTGAAAGAAACAATGTGAAATACGTTTGTATGGATATGTGGGAACCATATCGCGATGTTGTTAAATCACGTATTAAAACAGCCAAAATCATTATAGATAGCTTCCACGTTATTGAACATTTAACTAGAGATTTCACTTCCGTCCGGATACGTATCATGAATCGCTATGAAACAAACACAGATAGCTATTATTTACTAAAAAAATGGAATTGGCTCCTTACAAAGAAAAATGTTGAATTAGATAATGAAGCGAAATACAATCACCGATTAAAGCGCTACGTAAATCTTAGACAACTTCTTAATTTACAATTAGAAATTAATCCAGAGCTACATAAAGCATATGACTTAATGAATAGTTATCTTGCCTTTAATGATCTCGCATCTGTTACTAATTGTAGAGATTGGCTAAATTCATTAATCCATGATTTCATTTCATCAGAAATCCAAGAATATATGGAGTTTATTTCATTACTTCAAAACTGGAAAGAAGAAATATTAAATTCATTTATTAATGTAAATGGGAGAAGAATTTCAAATGGTCCAATGGAGTCTTTGAATGGTAGAATAGACAAACTTGAGGGAAATGCAAATGGTGTGAAAAACTATAAACGTTTTCGAAACAGAACAATTTTATGTTTTAATAAATCTGTAAGTTATAAATTAACTGACAAATACAAAACAAATAAAGCAGAAGGTAAAAAAAGAGGTACTTATAAAAAGTAAATTTAGATTAGTTGGGCAAAACAAAAGACACTCATTTATATTAAGAAATGAAGTGTCTTTTTTAACCCTACAAAAGTTTAGAGGTGTGGTCTGACCCTACAAAAGTTTAGAGCCTATTTTTTTGAAACCCTACAAAAGTTTAGAGGGCCATAATAAACACGTTACTCATGATGAAATAACGTGTTTGTTTTACTATGAATGATTTACTAAAATCTCAGATATTCTTGGGATAATCTGTTTCTTACGAGAAACAATATCATCCACAAAGTATAACTTATCTTTAATTAAATCTTTAAATGCTTCTTCAATAACCCAACTCTTTTGACCGACAAAGACTAGGTTACTACCTCTTCCTTCTACATTCGTAAATACAATTAATAATAAGTCATATTTATTCGCATTATTAATTTTCTCAACATACGATACAAATTCTTTCTTAATGATTTCTAGTTCACGAATATCTAGTAAGTTAATTTGCCCAATCCCAATACGATTACCTTCAATGGAATATTCTTTGAAATCGTTGTATAAGATTTCACCAAATGATTTCCAACGTAATGTCGCAACGGCCTCAAACATTTCACGGGCTAAGTCATCAACGTTGATTTCCGCAATCGCTGCCAGCTCTTTCGCAATCATTTTATCAACCCCAGTAGATGTAGGGGAATTAAAGTTCATCGTATCAGAAATAATCGCACAGCATAATAATCCCGCAATCTGTTTGGTCGGTGCGATATTATTTTCTTTATAAAGCAATGCGATAATCGTACACGTACTACCTAGTATTTGGTTTCTAAAGTTAATTGGATTTAATGTCTCAATATCGCCAATACGGTGATGATCGACAATCTCCAATACTTCTGCACCTTCTAGATTATCAACACTTTGTGAGCGTTCATTATGGTCTAGTAAGATGAATTTCTTTTTCTCATAGTTGAATAAGTGGAATCGTGAAATCGCGCCGATTACGTGCTTATAATCATCTAGCACGGGATAGGAACGAAAACGCGTCTTACTCATCTTAGCGGATACATCATCGACAAATTCACGTTCATGGAAACACATCACATCACTTTGCATAACACACTCAATAGATGGTGTTTGGTAAATCAATCGTGCTACTTTAATCGCATCAAAAGCCGTATGCAAAATGGCACAATGACGCTCTCTCGCCAATTTCTTAATTTCCCCATCTGGTGTATTCGCAGCTACTAAAATCATACAAGTAGCACCTTGTTGAATAGCTTTCTTCTGAATCTCTTTATTGTCACCAACAACCACGATACTATCTGGTAATACACTTTCTACACTACTCATATCACAAGATACTAAAATATGCACATAACCACTAGACTTATATGCTTTGGTATCAACAATAACACTCGCCTCCATGGTTTCCTTAATATTTTCCAAAGGCGTGTTCATCATATACTCACGAATATTTTTAAAATCAGTCATCAAGACATTAGAAAGATTAGACATCGATACGACACCTAATAAATGCTGATCATCATCAACGACAAACAAGGATTTATTCTTAATTTGAATAATCATATCCCATGCTTTTTTAATCGTCATCTCACGATTCACACTTACTGCTTCATCTTTATCAATATCCTTCAATTTACATTTCGCATTATCGACAAGCATCGGTTCTGTAGCCTGAAACTTCTTTAATACAAAATCCGTTTCTGTATTGATATCCCCCAAACGACAAGCGATGGCAGGAAATCCTAGTTGTTGCTTCAACTCTGCGTAGGCAATTGCGGCGCAGATGGAATCCGTATCAGGGTTCTTATGACCTGTTACATAAATCTGATTTTCCATAGTACACTCCATTCTTCCTTTACTTGTTCATTATAACGTAAGCAATCTAAAAAAGCATCCTGCTTTCCACAAAATGAATGCGCTTACGCATTTTCGCTTTGTTTATACAATCATAAGAAAAGAAAATGTCTATTTCGCTTTTGGCGATTTAGACATTTTGTAGA
>JAVWJF010000241.1:0-3833 GCA_036639195.1 Longicatena sp. | reverse complement strand
AAGAAGGAATCGATCAATTGTCAATTCGTAAGATTGCAGCTCGAATGAAACAAACCCCTGGCATTTTATATCATTACTTTGAAAACAAAGAAATGATTTTAACACGCATTGTTGAAGATGGGTATCAACTCATTCTACAAAGCATCCAAAAAAATAGAAATGTTGAGGATTTACAAGAGCGACTCCTAGCAACACTTACTTCTTATATGGAGTGCATGTGTGAGCAAAAAGAACTATTCTTATTATTGATGAGTAGTAAAGACCCCAACATTAGAATGCGCGTAGATGTACTCAAAGAAGATGCAATCGAACGTCAAAGTATTCGTTTTTTATGTAGTGAACTTGAAACAGGCGTAAAGAATGGCGTCTTTGAAATTGAAGATTGTTATCGCAAAACACAGTGGGTATGGTGTGCCACCTATGGAGTCATCTCTCGCATCATTCAAGAACAAATAACAGACGAGCAAAAGAATCTCCTAATAAAGGAGCATGTGACTTCTATTTTGAAATCACTAGAAAGGTAACCTATGAAAACATTAATTATATACGCAAGTAAACATGGCGCAACAAAAGAAATTGTACATTTATTAGCAAATAATTCCTGTGATATTAAGGATATTATTGATAAAGATATCGACTTGTCATCTTACGATAACGTTGTACTTGGTTCTGGCACCTATGCCGGAATTCTTGATAAACATATGAAGGAATTCATACGAGTACAAGAAGAAACTCTATTACAAAAGGAGCTTTACTTATTTATATCAGGACTGAGTGGAGATTCTTCTTCTATGGATAAAGTATGTGCAGAGAATATTCCTGCAAACATCCTAAGCCATATCACCTACAAAGATCATTTGGGCGGAAGACTTAATATGCCTGATATGAATCTATTTGAAAAAACACTGATTAAAATGATCAACAAAAAAGGTCATTTCTATACCCCAGAACAAGCAAAAAATAACATTGATTTATTAAATTACGAACGTATAAAATCATTTAAGGACAAACTTTCGAAGGACTAATTGAAATTTCACGAATAGAACTATACGCTACGTATCTCCCTGTTAGGAATGGTAATATCTCACCTTTGATATTTGAATACTTTCCATCATAAAATGAAAAAATCGTAAGATCTGTATAACATCCTTACGATTTTTTTTAATTTATAATTAAGCTTATCTAATGATTTTCTGCCAACACTCAAATGAAGTGGTAAACGTCTTAGCGAATTTCGTTAAAAAGTAAGTACTACTATAGAAGACGAAGATTATCCACCTTTTATTCCGTTCGCAAAGCTGTTACTGGATCTTCATGAGACGCTTTCTTTGAAGGTATTAACCCTCCAAGCAGAGTCAAAACAACACTCAATAAAATCAAAACGATTGCCCCTACAATAGGTAACGATGCATTCACTAAGCTATTCCCTGCAATTTCATGTATCACCATATTTCCAGGTATCAACAAGAGTAGTGTTACTACGATTCCTAGGATACCTGCCAATAAACCAATGATAAAAGTTTCTGCATTAAATACCTGAGATATATTCTTTTTACTAGCACCCATTGCTCGTAATATTCCAATTTCCTTTTTACGTTCCAAGACACTAATATATGTGATGACACCAATCATGATGGAAGAAACAACTAATGAAATCGCCACAAATGCAATAAGTACATAACTTATAACATCGATAATATCTGTAACAGATGACATCAATGTTCCTACATAATCTGTATATGAAATCACCTTATCTTCATCCACTTTTTTCATGTCTTCATTGTATTTATCCAACACATCAAGAACCTTTTGTTTGCTAACAAAATCCTTTGGATAAATGCTAATTCCATTTGGTTTATTAATATTTGAATATCCTAATTTCTTTAAGTTTCCATCAAAGGTAGACGTTTCCTTCATCATCAAAGACATCATCAATTCGGATAACTCTTTTTCGTTCATATTCATTTTAATCGCTTTGGAAAACATCGTTCCATCCACCCTGATTGCATCTTGTATCTGCGTTAACATTACCCCCATCTGCTTCTCCATTTGGCTTGCGAGCTGCATTTTTAAAGTTGTTGCAATTGTAGTAGAAAATTCATTGACCAGCAATTGCATTTGCTTTTCAAGATTTACTTGGAATTGTTCGCTTAAACCACTTTCCTTTAGAAATGCTATCATCTCTGCTTGGATTAACGTTTGTGCTTCTTCGCTTTGAAAATACGAAGCAAAATACTCGGTTAATTTTGTGGGATCCTGTAAATCATTCTCTGTAAGATATCTTTGAAAATCGGCTTGTATTGATTGAACCATCTTTTCAATTTGTTCCTGTGACATCGTAAGATTGAGACCCTCAAAAATTGCATTTACATCAATTGCAGGAAGTTTATCAAAATCAATGCTTAAATCTGTAAAATCAAAACTATTCGCATCCAATTTAATTTTGCTTTGGTCAAACGAGAAAGCACTTTTTAACATCGTTTCATCAACACTAAATAAGGAGGTCATATCCATAGAACGATCATCTGACGTATTAAACTCTTTCCCCGTAAAGACATCTATTGATGGCTGCTCTAATTGCTTTGCTACGATTGTACTATCTTGTGCTTGCTTCATAACATGTGTAGTTAAATCGGCAGGATAAGCAATCCCAGCCTTTAACATCGTTGCACTTGCTTCACCACTTGGCTGTACAATTCCAACAATTTTTATTTCCTCTCCATTTTGTATCAATGTACTCATATGATTTTTATCATTCGTCTTATCAATATACACTTGATAGCTTTCATCATATTGGTAATACTCTGTCGCATTGACTAGCTTAAATGTAGTGCCTACTATGTCTTTGTAACTATATGATTGGTTCATTTTAGGTAGCTTTACCGCTTCTTCTTTTGAGAACTGCTGTATCATCTGATCTAATTCTGAATAACTACGCAAACCTAATGTGTACAACATCAAATCATTCATATTCCCATTTTTTGTAAGTACAAGCACACATTCGTTGTAGTTCTTTGGCCATTCCCCTGCTTTTATATCATATTGACTCTCATATAAACCTGGATTACTAGGCATTTGATAAAACACATCCGTACTCATCATCATAGACATCATACTATTGGATTCTGAGGAGGATCCAAACCCAAGACTAGAAAAAGATTTATCTGGATGCACTTGTCGAATATCTTTTGTATTGTTTTGATAAATTTGTGGAGCTATTGCATAGGAGTATTCAATTGAATTTATATTTTGCTTCATGTCTGTTTTCTTTTGATCCAAATATTCCTTTAAAGAAACCAAATCATTAGAACCTATTTTAGAAAACATGTTTGTAATCATCTGCGAAACATGTACCTCTCCATCTTTTGAAGTAGTATTCGATTTTGGTAAAGTGTCGCTCATCATTGAAGTAATGTCAAATCCCGTACTTTGTATTTGTAGTGGATATTGTGATAGCGTATCTTCTTCAATTGTTTTAATATATTGGCTCACTCCATTGGAAAGAGATAAAATCAATGCAATTCCAATGATTCCAATCGATCCAGCAAATGATGTTAATATCGTACGTGCTTTTTTTGTACGAAGATTATTAAAACTTAAAACAAGCGACGTAAGAAAAGACATAGAGGATTTCCCCATATTTTCATGTCTTGGTTGGTCTACATCATCTTCGCTAAGTTGATAAGGATTCGTATCACTACGAATAGTTCCATCCTTTAACTTTACGATTCGGGTTGCATATTCTTCAGCTAAATCTGGATTATGCGTGACCATAACCACAAGGCGGTCTTTCGCAACTTCTTCCAACAACTTCATAACTTGTATACTGGTAT
>JAVWJF010000240.1:2438-3866 GCA_036639195.1 Longicatena sp. | reverse complement strand
AATATCACTGTGATGGTTTTTAATAGTTCCCATCATTTGATGATACTTCTCATTTGCTTTCATAAATTGTACACACCCATCTTCATAGGTATACAAAACTACTGCTCCAAGTATGTTTGCGAGCAACAATTCTGAAATACTATCCTCGTGCAATAAATCTTTAAACGTTAAGATCTCTTCGTTTTTATTTACCATATCAATATCATGATAGTCTGCGATTCCTTCTTTTTGTATCAAGGATTCAAAGTCATTTAATGGCATCGGCTTATAATAATAAAATCCTTGTGCATACGTACACCCAATTCCTAATAAAAAATCAACTTGTTGTCGGGTCTCAACACCTTCTGCAATAACTTTCAAATTCAACCATTTCGCCATATGAACAACCGACTCTAAGATATCTTTACTCTTCTTATCTTGATTATCAAGGAACCTCATATCCAATTTTAATACATCAACACTGATATCCTTTAACATATTAAGGGAAGAATAACCACTACCAAAATCATCCATTAAAACGGTAAAACCATGCCGCATCAATCGATCTACAACAAAAATGATTTCCTCACTCCGCGCACTATAAGCGCTTTCCGTAATCTCTAACTCAATCCAAGATGGATCTATTCCAAATTCATTCACAAGTTCTTGGAAAAAGCCTACCACATCCATCCCAATGATATCGATGCGCGATATATTTACAGATATAGGTAATAATTCATGACCTTCCTGCATCCGTTTGGCAATCCATCGCACAGTTTCTCTCCAAACAAATTGGTCTAATTTCTTAATAAATCCATTTCTTTCAAATAGATTTATGAATACATTTGGCGCAATAAGACCCTTCATTGGATGATTCCACCGCACCAATGCTTCAGCACCTGTAATTTTACCAGTATACATATTACACTTCGGTTGAAAATAAATTTCAAATTCATGATGGTCTAATGATGATTCGACACCATTTAAAAGTTCTTGTTCTTCAACGAGATCATTGCGCATATTATCGTTGTAATAAGCAACATGGTTACTATAATTCCCTTTGATGGATTTTGCTGCCATATCCGCACGATCACACATTCGATTCATCGCTATATCTTCATGTACTTCATAAATTCCAATAGCTGGTATAATATCCATATCAATTGGAGCTTCCTTACAAATACGTTGTATTTTATCTACTGCAATTTCGCCACCTTCTGATATTGGAAGCAAAAGCATAAAATTATCTGCCGTAATTCGTGAAATACAACAACACTCAAAAGGAAACATCGCAAGAAGTCTTTTCGCAACATAGGATAATAATGCATCCCCACTCTGCGTTCCAAAATAGTCATTAACCAATTTAAAATGTTCAATATCAAATGCTATTACTTGAAAAACTTCCTTTGGATTTTGCTCAATAAGCTCCTTTGCTCTAAGGAAAAAAGT
>JAVWJF010000240.1:0-2428 GCA_036639195.1 Longicatena sp. | reverse complement strand
ATCAAAACTGCGATAATAATCTATTTTTTTTAATAGTTCTTGGTTTTCAATTTTTAATTGTTCCAATGTTTTTTCCATAGATTTCTCCATTCCATACATCGATATAAGCTCATATGTTATTCTATTCCTATATTATCACACACTTAACTTCTATCATCAACTTTTTTAGAAATTATCTTACCATCATACACCTTAATACAAGAATACAGCGTTAGCTCTTGTCCATTCTCAAGCGTTAGGTATCTATACGAACAAGCTCTACAAGTTGTTTGTTTCGATAAGTAATATCACGACGAGCTTCGAATTCAAGACTTTCCCAAAACCGATTCCCTTCCTCATTCTTCGAGAATACCAACATGGCCACTTTATGAATACCTTCTTGTTTTAAAGCAATCATAGCCGCATCTACAAGAGCCCTCCCAATCCCTTGTTTACGTTTCTTCACATCCACTGCAGTATGATGAATAAACCCTCTTCTACCATCATGCCCACTTAAAATCACACCAAGCAAACGTCCCTCTTCTCGTGCCACAAAACATGTGCTTGGGTTTCGTGTTAAATATTTGTTGATTCCCTCTTTGGAATCATCTTTATCATTTAAACCCATACCAGGCGTATTCCGCCATAGCTCATATACTTCTTCATAGTCTTCCAATCTCATCACTTGTATTTTCATGTACATTTCCCTTTACTTATCAAATAGCTTTACACGACCGAATGTTTCAATGGTACCTTCTTTCACAACAACACCACCATCATCATATATCGCATATATTTTACACTGTTTCTCTTGTATCACTTTTTTCATATATCCATCTTGTACGTCTGTTTCCTCATAATGCACTTCAATGTCAAAGCCATCTACCATAGGTAAACCTTCTTCATAAGAAAAACTTGGATAATCAACATCTGGTGTTATATGGTACTCACGTAGTTGTATCATCGCTCCTGCACTATATCCTATCATTACCCCTTGATAACGAGCTAATGTATCCTGTAAATCAAATTCATGGATACGCTTCATCATCAAATCTGGGGCACCACCTGTAAAAAACACAACACTACTATTTACAATCTTATTCTTCGCACTTTCATGACTATCTTCAAAATAATTCACCCAGACAACCTGTTCCTCAGCTATCCCATAGCGTTTCCAAACATCCGTATTCGCCTTATACCATACACCATTATCTTTAGCATATTGCGTATTCCAATCATCTATCGTAGTTGTATCATCCCAAAAACTAAAGGCAACAACGCATACCCTATCATTTCCTTGAATATGTTTGTTAAGTGCACCAAAACACCAATCTTCATCCACACAGCTGGTATTCATCAATATATGTACACATGCTTTTCTATCCCATATGCCATCTTTGTATAGAAACGGCTGTACTTCTATAATACTGTCCATATTTAAGGGTCCATATATATGAGGATACAAAATACCTTCGCCATTATCTTCCCATTTTATAGGAGCTTGTACCAACTCCGTATCAATGCATAATAAAACCTTCTCTGTTTCATCTTTCATAAAGAAGGGTGCTACTTCATAAAAACTATTCCATGTTGAGCAATGAAGAAACCCTTCTTTTTTTATACATTGTTCCCCATAATAAGATTTATCTTTTACTTCTTCATATTCACTTTTCAACATACAGTGTAAGATTTCCATATGCTTTCCTCCTTTTAAGAAAAGAGCCAGCATAGCTGACTCTTTCACATATTATTTAACTTCGCGTGTCCAACCAAAAGTATCTTCTACATCACCCCATTGTATACCAGTTAATGTATCATATAATTTTTGTGTTAACGTACCTGTTTTAAAATCATTGATAATGGTGATTTCTCCTTTGTAGTTCAATTCCCCAACTGGAGAGATTACAGCTGCAGTTCCTGTACCAAACGCTTCTTCTAAGCTACCGTTTCTTCCTGCTTCCATCAAATCATCAATTGCTAAGTGACGCTCTTCAACTTCATAACCCCAAGAAGAGAGAATTTGTAGAATAGAATCACGTGTTACCCCTGGCAATACAGTTCCATCACATGGTGCAGTAATGATTTTACCATCGATTTTAAACATAACATTCATTGTACCAACTTCTTCTACATATTTACGTTCAACACCATCTAACCAAAGTACCTGTGTATAACCAAGCTTTTCTGCTTTCACTTGTGCGGCAATACTTGCGGCATAATTTCCACCACATTTCGTAAAACCTGTACCACCTTTTGTTGCACGAACGTATTCATCTTCAACATAAATTTTAATTGGATTAACACCTTCTGGATAATACGCTCCTACTGGTGATAATAAAATGATAAATTTATATGCATTGCTAGGATGCACCCCAACTGCAGCCTCACTCGCAAACATAAATGGTCGAATATACAAAGAAGTACCTTCAGCAGTAGGAATCCAATCTTG
>JAVWJF010000239.1:0-3902 GCA_036639195.1 Longicatena sp. | reverse complement strand
CCTTCTGATACGATAACACAACGATAATCTTCAAAATTTACAGGTACTGCCCATTTTATCAATCCAGCATGACAAGAATAGATACACTCTTTATCAATGTCCTGTGTTTCCGCAAATGTTTCCTTTGTACACTCTTCGCATTTTTCAAGAGCTTTCCCAGATAGTTTTAAACACTTACAGAAATAGTTTTTTTCACTGGCGCTTTGGACATCTCCTTCTTCATATACGATGTAACTACGTAATCCAGTAATTCTACGATAATCATCCAGCACTTTCTTTAAAATAGTTTTCGCTTCCATATTCGTTTCCCTTCTTCTAACAAACGTATGTTTTTCATACTTAAAATATATCACAAACAGAAAGAAACTTCTAGAGATTCTAAACAGTTATAATAGAAAGGTCTGGTTTTTATATGAAACCTTTTGAATACGATTCTTATAGTCTTGACAGACAGGATGTTCAAATAGTTTTTCCACGATCGTGTAATCATCCCAAAAATGCATTGGAAATACAACCGAAATATCCACTTTCCCCATACACGCATCAAGTCCTTTGTAGAAGTTTTCCTTTAATCGCGCATCTACTGGAAGAAAGGCGACATCAACTTTATAACGTGAAAGAATCTCAAGTTCTTTTTGGTAAGCTTCTTTCATATCTCGGCTTTCTTCTTCACTATCTTCCTCTCCCCAATCCCACCAATTCAAATCTCCTGCATGATACACTGTTTTGCCTTCCACTTGCACAATGAACGCTACCCCCTCATCCGTAGATAATAAGGTAGAAATATGCATATCATCAACGTTTAAATCTTGATGAGCACCCATTCGTTCAACATCCTTTTTCACCGGTATATCATCAGATAAGATATAGGTGATTTGAGGGTGATCGATTGTAAAAATCTTTCGAGCAAAATGATCCTGATGGCGATGACTTGCGAATACATATAAGTGCTTCTTAGGATCTAGTTTTGGTAAGGTTCCTTTATAATAATCAAAAAGTAATATTGTATGTTCTAATTCTATAAGATAACAGCTATGATAAATATAGGTGATTTTCATATCGTCACCTCCTATAATTTAGTTTATCTTCTTTGTGACGTTAACACAAGTCTTATACTTTCCACAATGAAGCATACTTTATTTGTGTAACATCGCATTGAGTTGTCCTTGCATATAAATCAACGCATTTTCAATTTCTTGATCACTCTCTAATAGTGTTTGTATTTGTCCATTGATACTTTGCAACACTTGTTCATACTCTTTTGTACGACGTAGTGCAACACCCTGTTTCATAATATCATCTACAACTCCTAATTCAAAACTACTATCACCTGGATTATCCTTCTTTAAAGCATTCAATACTTCTTTTGTGGTCATAATTTCTTTTAAAACAGAAACTCCTTGTGCAGAAGTAGATAATTCTTTTTGAAACGCTTCATCACTGCTTAATTGTTTCATGAATTCCCATGCAAGTTTCTTTTCTTTCGAGCGTGATGACATTCCAATCATCAACGTATCAATTTGAGATATATTTCCTCCATTTGGTCCAGATGGCATCATAATACAATCCCATTCAAATGAGGAATACTTCTTTACTCTCCAAGGATATGGCATATAGGTACGATAATCACTATAATCCATTAGACAAAATGCCACTTGTCCTTTATCAAACATTTCTGATGAAACTTTCTCTTTTTGTAATCTAGAAAGCTTGCGCATAAAGGTAGTTGCTTCAATGATTTGTTCTTGATCCAATGTCACGCTATTTTTTTCTTCATTGTAAATTGTAACACCATTGCTATATACAGCATCTTCCCATCCATATCCATAAAATCCAAATTGATCTTGTATTCCATCTCCGTTATTATCTTTACTTACTTGTTTACATATTTCATAAAATTCTTCCCATGTCCATGTATTCTCAGGCATTTGAATTTGTTCTTTTTCAAGTAAAGTTTTATTCACAAACATTAAGTTAGGAACACTTTCATAAGGCAAAGCATAGGTATTATCTTCCAATTGCCCCTCTTTGAAAGAAGCTTCATAATATTTTGAAGCATCGAAATTTTCATCATCCTTTATATAAGACTCCAAGTTCTGTAACGTTCCATTTTGTGCTAATGTTGAAAAAATTTGAGAAGGCACAAAGAAAACATCAGGCGCATCATCGTTTAAAATTTTCCCACTTAGCCATTCCTCATAATCATCAGGACGTGTTCCACTTTCATATGTGATGGTCACATTGGGATGTTTTTTCTCGAACGCTTTGATTGCATTATCCAATAGTATATAACTATCACTTTCTGGTGCGTTCCATACATTTCCTGACATTAGTCCTAGTTTTAACTCAATATGACGATTCTCATGTTGATTCCATAAGACAAAACTAGACACTCCACATACCATGCATAGAAAAAGGAGTATACCTTTTTTACGCTTTTTCATTATTCCATTCCTCTTAAAATAACCTTTGGATTTTGTACAGCCCATATTGCCAATTGCGTACGATCTCTAAGTGTCAACTTATCTAAAATAATACTTAAATAATTTCGTATAGTCCCTTCAGTAAAGCTTAATTCCTCAGCAATTTCTTTGTTTGATAAACCATTTCCAACTTTTTCAATGATGCGCCATTCTGTTTTGGATAAATGGTGAATTGGAAGTTCTTGAGAAGGTGTTTCCAATTGTTGATTTGCAAGTGAAGAAAACATGTGCATGGCTTTAATCGCAACATCTGGATGTATGACTCCACCACCCTCATATACCGTGTGAATTGCTGTATAAAGCTCATTTAAAGAGACTCCCTTTAGGAGATAACTACTCGCACCATTTTTAAGAGCATCATAAATATACTCATCATCATCAAAGGTTGTTAATATGATAACTTTAATTTCTGGGTATTTTTCTTTCACATATTTCGTACAAAGTGTTCCATCCATTCCAGGCATACGAATATCCATTAAAATAACATCTGGTCGACAAGATTTTAAAAGTTCCATAACCTCATTTCCATCTTTGGCAAAACCTGTAATTTCAATATCTTCTTTAGAACGTAATAAAATACTCAAACTATCACGCATCAATTCTTGATCATCCGCAATCATAACCTTAATCATTTACTTCACTCCCTTTTCTCAATGGTAACTCAACAATCAATACAAACCCTTCGTTTCCATAACAGCGCACTTTTCCATTTAATAAGGCAACTCGCTCTTTCATATGGTGCAATCCAAAGCCATCTTCGATGTGTCCACACCCTACTCCATTATCTTCAATCATCAAAATCAAAGTATCATCTTCTTTTCCAAAAGAAATATAAATTTTATCTGCTTTTCCATGACGTACTGCATTGGTCAATCCTTCTTGAATAATGCGATATATAGTATCTTCTTCATCCTGTTGAAAGATAAGCGAAGATAAATGACACACAAAGTATACAACCACCCCTGTAGAATTGATAAATTCTTGTATCATCGTTTCTAATGCTTCCTTTAAACTATGATTTTCTAGAGCATCAGGACGCAATTTATTCACCGAACGACGAACATCTTTAAGCCCATCTCTTGCCACACTGCTCAACATACTCAATTGATTTTTAGCCAATTCCTGATCTACTTCTAGCAATTCCTTACATGCCTCAAGTCCCGTAGATAATCCCGTTAAAGTATGTCCAAGAGTATCGTGTATTTCTCTTGCGAGACGATTTCGCTCTTTTGTTTCTCCCATTTTTTCACGATCTGCGGCATAATCTTTTAATTGTTCATTGAGTTCTTTTAGCTCATTATTTAAATTATTTATTTTTCGACTTTCATCATATTGCGCCTTGATTAGAAAGAGCATATACAAAATGAACGCAAAGATACAAATCGTACTCAATACATTATTCAGTGCTAAAAATAATGA
>JAVWJF010000238.1:0-3938 GCA_036639195.1 Longicatena sp. | reverse complement strand
TCTACATGCATTATCCAATGTCTTGAAAAAGGCATTTGTATCAATCCCTTAATGTTCTTATTACACCAATAATCAATTAACCAAGCCGCATGTTCAGAAGTACTTACAACTCTCAAGGATGTTAAGTACGCTTTCTTTTCTTCTGCTATCTCTTTCTTTAAATCCTTATAAGATAAGCTCTTTAATATTTCTTCAGTGCTTGTTTTTACTTCTAGCATATATGTATATAGTTCTTCTATGTTTAATTGCTTAGTGAATTCTCTAATTTCTTCTTTTTTAAATTCATTCCCTGTTGTAATGATAGATGAACCAATACGCTCTTGATACTTGTTTTTAAAGAAGATTTGTTCTTCATTTGCAATTAGCGAGTGAGCCACAATATCTTCTATACGAGCAATATGCCAAATGGAATAGGCAATATTCTTGGAATGGTATCCATTCGCTTGGATACATGGTAATGCATCAAAATCATCCCGACTCATATCATCTTTCATCGCAAGTAAAACATCCATCATTTCCTTACGTAAAGCAATCAATGTAGCAATACCTTCTTTATAAGTAGTCTCTTTCTTTAACTGTGTTTGCATATCTTTATTTGCTTGTGACCATTCCTTATTCATAGATTCCCCTCCATTATTTATCATTATTTCTTAATACGAAATTCAATATAGCTATGCATTTGTCTTCATACTTTTTTGAAGTTTAACACTCAAGACAATTGCGACAATACTAGAACAGATGATTCCTATAATAAATAAAACTAGACTGCTGAATATACTAGATTGTACTACATATAGCAATAAGGAACCTTCTATAAACAGAAACAACAAGATTAGAAAAATTTTTACAACATTTGTATCCTTCTTCCAATATTGTTCTTTGTTGGCATCACTTAAAGATGAATAAAAGTCATATCCGTTATCCCATTCACGTACATTCTTATTCTTTGAATTTCTTACTTTTAAAAGAATGTAACATACAATCAAGTATACAATGTTTACAACAACCGCAATCATCAATTTTTCTTGCATAAGTCTACCTCCGAGATTTTTAGTATACAATTTTTCTTTTTGATAAAATTAAACACGAGTACACATATAAATTCTATAAAAACCATTACAGCATAAGGAAGTAAACTTCCTTGATTATCAATAGGATTGATGAGCCATATATGAATCCATAAATTCCATGAAAAATGGTACGTCATTGCGGATAGTATATTCCCTTTTGTAAAATACATCAAGTAGCTATAAATGTAACTTTCTATAATACAACTCACTAGAAACAACAAGATAGGAATCTGCAATTCATCTTGTATATAATAATGATAATGCCACAAACACCAAATGATGCCTATCAAGAATGGCACGATTTTCTCTGAAATACCAATCTTCTTAAACAATGGTTGTAAATATCCTCTCCAACCTATTTCTTCCGCAACTAGTGCCCACAGTATAATTATGAATTGTACTGTGGAAATACTACCTATTACAAAGTCAACTTGTAACCAAACACAAACTATATATTTCGCAAGTAACATCGTTATACACGCAAAAGCCATTGGAAACAAACAGGCAAACACCAAATGTTGTTTATGAAATATGTTCTTAAAAAAAGATGTGCTCTCTTTATTTAAACAAAGTAAGATCAATGCTGCAATAGTAGGAGAAACTGCTTGAATTCCATACATAATAAAACGAAGGATTTCATTTCTTATCATGGATTGCATCAAAACAGATAAAAAAGGAAGAAGAAATGCAAGAATTAAAAATAAGACAATATTCTTATTATCTTTCTTCATTACATTCCTCCTCCCTTTTGCATTATCTTTATTATATAACAAAATCTAAGAAATCTCAGCAATTTCAAGAGTATTTCCATCAGGATCCTTAATATTAAAGTACCAATATGGTAGATGCACATTGACATACATAAGTGGTGAAACTTCACCGATATGTAATGATTTCACACGTTCATATTCTGATTTTAAATCTTCAACTTCAAAATTTAAAATCACAACGTTATTTTTCTTTTCAACATCCTCTTTGTAAAAGTCTTCTATATATGCTTGATTAAAGCAATCATTGTTCGCAGCCTTTAATAATCCTTCATCATGTTTCTTATTATACAATGAGATTGAATTTCCGCATGCAAAACTAATCCAACGATCATCATTTTTATAAAGTGGTTCTTCTTGTAATAGTTTCGTATAGAAGTCCAAAGACTTTTCCATATCTTCCACACATATATACGTCGTTCCTAATTTCATGTCTTCTCTCCTTTAGCTAACATAATCCGTCATCATTATCCTGTACATATACAACTTCAAAATCCTCAAAGATGACTGGCATATCTTCACTAAACTCATATCCTAATTCTTTCCCCTCTGCGATGAAGAATCTTCGATGACCTATTTGCCATGATTCTAAAGTCTCATCTTCTCCTTCGCGTTTGCAAATCTCATAGGTTATCTTATGAAATGGTATTATCATGATATTGGATGTTTCAATTACACAGCGAGGATTTCCATCCCAATCAGTTATAATACTAAAATCGCCTATTTTTTTCCAGTTAGTACTAAATCTAGTAAATGATTTGCGGCTTCCTTTCGCAAATCAAAATGAAAGCTTTCTAAAAACCGTAAAGACTTATCTCGATTTGTATTTCTTAAAAATTCATTCCAGAATTCTTCTATGTTCATACATATTCTTCCTTCCCTCTGTTACTTATGGAATACATACCTTCTATTGCATACTTATTTATTCAATTCCCTAAACTGTACTAGTATAAGAATATCTTCGAATCATTGTTCGTTATCCACACCAAAAATGATAGGAATGAACTTCAATGTAACTCCATTTGATTGGATATTACGAATGATTTCTTTTGTATAATCATGAATTGGTAAATTCAATATTTGATCTCTTCTCTTTTCTGGGAAATTAAAAGAAATTTTGAAAAACACATTCCAAATAGAAATTCAAAACAATAGTAATTATGAATATCATTGAATGGATTTGTAATAATATCCAAATTCCTCCATCGATTTCAATACATCCATAAAACGCTCACCCAATTCCGTCATCCCATATTCAACTTTCGGTGGATTCGTTTTGTAATCTTTTCTATATACAAGACCATCATCGCTCAATTGTCTTAAACTATCTGTAAGTACTTTTTGGGATATGCCCTCCAAAGATTTTTGAAGTTCATTAAATCTCCAAGGACGTTTCATTAAATTCCTTATGATAAGCAACTTCCATTTGCTTCCAACCAAAGAAATAGTCGTCGCAATTGGACATTCTGGTAAATCCTCTTTTCTCTTCATAATAGATTTCCCTCCTATTTCAACCATTATATCACGCATTTCATAAATAATACACAGTTACAAAAAGGTGCGTACTATAATATAGTTACGTTGCCATGTATACTTCATATAGGAAAGACACTTCGTCTTTTACAAATAAATAGGAGGACAAAACTATGTCAAATACAATAAAAATGAATATTGGAAATGAAGGAAGATTGGAATTACATGATGCATTGGCCTTAACTGGAGCAGAAGTTAGTATCAATAGTTTACCCGCAGGAGGTTGTGTTCCATTTGTACACTATCATAAAAACAATGAAGAAATTTATGGCATTCTTTCAGGAAAAGGCAAAGCTATGATTGATGGTGAAGAAACAAACTTAGTATCTGGTGACTGGATAAAAATATCACCCTCATCAAAACGTCAATTTTTCGCAGATCAACATTCACCAATTACATTTGTTTGTATCCAAGCAAAAGAAAACTCTTTAGATGCATTCACTATGAGCGATGCTGTAGTCGTTGAATAACTTTTATAAGCTCAATATTCAGGTTCTATAACATTTGGTGTTGGTGAAAACTGACACCTTTTTATATTTTTCAAAATAAAAAGACATAAGATGAATTA
>JAVWJF010000237.1:0-3976 GCA_036639195.1 Longicatena sp. | reverse complement strand
CCATTCTTTTTCTGTAAATAAATATTCATACACATACTGATTAACATAAGACAAGCACCAAGACAAATGGATAATATCAATAAGATTGGAATAAACTCACTTGTCATAATTTCAATCGGTTTCTCATGCATACCAAATACAGTTTGATATAATGGATTTAATAATGTTTCATTTCCAAATACAGAACCAAATATTGTCCCAAAGATACAAGACATAATACCGATTCGCATTCCAATTTCTCCAAGTTTCATATGTTTCCACTTATAGAATAAATACCCTATAAGAATGAGCACCGCTCCTTGACCCAAATCTCCAAACATAATTCCAAATAATAAGGAATACGTAAATGCTACAAAGGGAGTAGGATCAAACGCTTCGTACTCAGGAACACCATACATTTCTACAAACATCGAGAAGGGCCTGGCAAACCACCCATTCTTGATTTTTGTTGGAGGCGAAAGACGCTTGTCACTATGGGCAGGTCGTACTTCGATATCCACCTCCTTCAAATCAAAGAATGTTTCCTTCAATTTCATCACATCTTCTTCAGCCACAAAACCAGTAATAGAGAATCGTTCTCCAAGTCCTACTACATATTTTCTAGCTTCAAAGGTGTGGTTTATAAATTCCAGTTCCGCTTTGATATCTGTAAAATTGTCAAAGCATTCTTGTTTTAATTGTTCAATTACTTCATTTACATGTTGAAGCTGTTTGTAGTCGTTATCAATTTCTTCTTGCAGATTATCTTTGGCAGAGCCTGGAGTTCCATGAACGAATTCTGGAATACGGATTCTTTCAAAGTATAGTGAAGAGAAGATATTATCCACATCGCCCTCATATTTTGAAGTCGTGATGTATAAGCACCAGCTGTACGTATCATCACTGTTAAAAGATTTAAATACAAATGGACGATTGCGATAGTATTGTAGTTTTTCTACACTATCTAAAGGTAAACGTCCAAAACGAATTTTAATATATTTGCATTCAAACAAATCATCTAAATTCAAATCAATACTTTCTATATTTTGCACTTGTGTAAGTGCATCCTTGTTTTCCTGAATGACTGTTTCTAATTCTTTACGAACTTCAGCCCCCTGTAAATATCGATCATGTATCTTATCGATATAGGCTTGTATAGCATTCAAGTCATAATCACGGTTTCTAACATCTTTGGCTGGTATATCCAAATCCATATCATTTGCGACTTCACTAAAATGGCTTAAAACTTCTGTAATTGGATTTTCATCATTCATTGTTGTTAAACCATGCACACTGTCTACAAACTTACTGGCAGGTTCTGGATGAAAACAATCCAAAGCAACGAAACGCAATAATACATCATCAAGATATTCGTTGTCCCCAGTGATGTTAATCAATTTCATTTTTGAAATTGCCATGAACATTCTCCTTTCTAAACTAGTAAATCAGTTCTTTTTGAATATCTTCTGCCGCAACCTGATAACGTACACCTTCTATAATATTGATGATGTTTTCAAGTTCTTGTTCCAGCAGTGTCACATAGCTATTGAAAACCAATGGCGCTGACTGTGAATAACAGAAGTTATTTTTTGCTATTGAGAACATGATTTTATTTGTATAATGTTCGATATATTCATCTTCTTTAAGGGAAGTTTCGATATGGTACTTTCCATGTTGTAAACGTTTCAGTACCTCTTCCGCACTCTTTTGTGCTATCAATTCTTCCATATTAGAATATGCATTATATCCTTCTACAAATAATAATGATTCTCGAATCACATCTTCTCTTGCATTGAAATACTTCTTCAAACGATAAATTTTCGTAAGATTAGAAAGATCTAGCTCAATCGCAAAGAATTCTTTCATATTCTTTTTATGTTTCCCTTTCATCTTATGTTCGATTGTATCAAACACATAGGTGTAATAGAGTTTGTGAAGTTGCGTTTCAATAGCCGTATAATCGATGTTATCTTCTTTCCCTTTCGCTACACGATATGGTAACAATGCCTCATAATATTCCGTCTTCTTAACGACATCCAATAGTTCATCATAGCTACGAACATTTCCCAGTCCTAACAATGAAAATCTAGTGTACTCCTTAAGGAAGAGTGGAAGTTCTGCAATTGCGTCTTCATAATTTTGCGAAATAAGAACGCGTATGCGTGATAGAAGCAGTTCAATCTCAATCTGTTCTAAATGAAAACGATAAATTGCCTGCTGCGAAGAATCCGCATAACGATATAGCTTTAGAGTTTTCCAGAACATATCTCTACGTAAGATATCTTCCAACTGACCGCGGTGTATATTGTTTTCACGCACATCTTTTAGTGCACTCGCAAAATAGGTTTCATTCTTCAAATACCCTGCGATTTCAGAAACACTACGTTTACGAAGCAGTTCATCATACTGGTCCTTACGCAAAGCTCCTCCATGCATGGCTTTTGCTTTCGCAACAATGACACCCGATGCTTTACTCATGTATGCATCACCTCCTCAAACACTTGACGTGATCAAAGGCCTAAGCAACGATCAAAGATTTCCTTGACCCATACTTCTTTGTGGTCTTCATAATGCTTTGTCAAGTTTGCGATAGCTTCTTCATAATTCTTTTTCTCTTCTTGTTGTTGAGAACTCAATTCCTGATCCAGATCCGCTCGCTTCTTTTCATACAGTGCTTTGCTTTCTTCCTGATACTTTGCTTTGATATCCTCTTTTTGTTTTTGTATCAGATTCTGGATGTCGCGACTCTCTTGTTGTTTCTTGTCAACACGATGTCTTGCCTCTTTATCAGCATCAACGATTTCTCTAATGATTTCTTCCAAAAACGATACCTCCTTTTTATCATTATACCACTTCATAGTTTGATTGTTTATCAAAACTATTCTACAAGTATAAACCTTTTCATTTCCACTTGCAAGTTGCTTTTTCACAAAATTTTTTCTTTTTTTACAATGCATTATAATTGTCTAATTCGCATCATCTCTATCTACGTATACGCCTTTATATATCGCTTCATTCTATATTTTAGTAAAATATTTCCAACGTAAACAAAACGTTAAAAAGAGACATTATAATGACACATTTTGCAAACTTGTTTACAAATTTTAAACAACGAAAAATGACAGTGTGAACCCCACTGTCATCTCGTTTCATATTGTGCTACAAATCGTTTTTGCATGTCCTCATCTTGAAGCGTAAAAACACGATTGTTTAAATAACCTAATGTACTTTCTTCTCCACAATGAAATTCTACTTTATATGCACATAACTCCTGATATGTTTTCTTTCCATCCTGATTTGCACCATACTTTACATCACCCACCAAAGGATGATGAAGATGTGCCATCATCGCTCGTATTTGATGACTTTTACCACTCAAGAGTTCCACCTCTAACAAAGAATAGTGTTTCCCTCTCTTCAACACACGATAGATACTTTCCATTTCTTTATACCCCTCACATGGAGACGTACGGATATCTGCCTTATTTCCTTCCATCTTTTTATGATACAACAACACACGTTCTTCCCTATTTTCTACAACACCTTCTACAATGCATATATACTTCTTAGTAATACGACGTTCCTTAATTAACATATTTACTTCACGCAACGCCATCGCACTCTTAGCCGCAATCACAACACCTCTTGTATTACGATCAATACGGTGACATAATGCCGGTGTAAAACTTAATTCCATCTTAGGATCATATTCTTTTTTATCATATAGAGAATGCAAGGTACGATCTGCAAGATTATCTTGTACGCCTACTTCATCACGATGTGCCAACAAACCCTTTTCTTTATCCACAATTAACACATGCTCATCTTCATAAATAACATTTATTTTCGCAGGCACTTGTAAAAACTCCAAAGTGTTTGTATCTTCAAAGAACTCTTCCGCAATATAACACTGCATCGTATCCCCCACAAGAAGTCGCTGTGAGATAACACATCGTTTATTATTCACTTTGATTTTCTTATTTCTTATATATTTATA
>JAVWJF010000236.1:2230-4000 GCA_036639195.1 Longicatena sp. | reverse complement strand
GAACCGATAGTGGATTTTCTAGAGAAGAATGCTGTTGAACTATATAATTTATTACTTGAAATTGATTGGATTATAAAACCTATAGAGTATATTGCTATCTATGAAGTATTACGAAATCTGTATGATAATAAGCTATGGAAAGCGAAAGTTTTTAATAGATTTAATTTATGTTCAATGCCAAATATTAGCGGAAAGTGGATAGGTGATTCGGTTTCTTCACGTACAAATGAGGATGGTCAATTGATAACACGATACATGCAAATGGATATAGTTCAGAGCTTTACAAAGATTAAAGTTACATGTTGTTTTTTTTCTGATGTCGATCGGACTATTCAGACATCTATATCTGACAATGATCTTTCTGGACTCTTTTACGACGAAGCAAGTATAGGTCTAAGGTTTGTTTTTAAAAATCGTTCAAAGGAAGTACATACGAAATCAAAAAATTATATGGGGTATAACGAGTTTCAAATAAATACTACCCTTGATGAAATGGAAGGAGATTATTTTACTGGTAGAGATACGGGACAACACAGTGGAAAAATGAAATTAAAAAAAGTACTAATAGAGACTTATTAGCTTTGTCAGGTTAGTTTTCGCTGGGCGTTGCACAGCGATGTGATGAGGCGCGGAGTACTACCGCTCCTTTAACCTGCTTCGAATTATTCCATCCTTGAAAATATGCGAAATAGGCAGAAAATGCTCAAAATATGGATGTTCGCAAGCAGGCGTACAAACGCCTTATAAAATGATGCGGTGGGTTCATGTTCCACCTCTGATTGAAAGAGCCCACAAATCGCCTGCAAAGGCGCACACGTTTAAAGTAAAAGTGAATTGATATCTTGCAAGGGAATGGTTGTAAAGACAGACTAGATGAATTTGGCAGAAATTGTGTCAATATTAGCGGTACCACGCGATATAAAAGTGGTACCGCTTTTAAGTTCGCGAAAATTATCTGAATTCTATCAAATATTCTTGTTTATTACCTTGTCTCTAATGTTAAAAAGAACACTTGATTTTCATCCTTTCTAGAGTTTTATTAGAACACAACCATGCAATCGATTTAGCGATGTGATGTAAATATAGAACGGAGGATTTTAAATGATATTAATTAAAGTGGGTAATAAAATCAGAAGAATAAGAATTTATAGGAAAATATCTCAAGAAGAATTATCATTCAGAAGTGGGGTATCAAGAAACTATATATCTGATACTGAAAGAGGAACACGAAACATCTCTATTCTAAATCTTGAGAGATTATCAAAAGGATTAAATGTAGATATTAAAGAGTTTTTTACTAATCATTTTTGATGGCTTCTGACTTAAACTTTGGAATGCTTGGCGTTGGCTTCTTTTTGTCTGCTTTGATTTTTGATTCTAAATAAAAACGAACTTCTTTGGGAATGATCTTTTCATAATGATTTTGAATAGACTCATTTAGAATTGTTTTTAAGTCGACATTTGACACCTTGCCATATAAATTAATCGCATTTAGTTTTTCTTCTTCAATCTCGATTGTGAATTTAACTTTTTTCATGAGTACCTCCTAGTAGTGTATTTCATAACGCATTGATGATTGAACTTCAGACTGACTGATCATTTCAATGTCACTGAATTGTTGAAAATAGTTTCTTATATCTTCTTGTGTAATGACGCTAATCGATGCAGGTGCATTCTTAATATCTTGTTCAAACCCCGCAGCGGAGACCACAATTGTTGAAAGTTGATGTGTTGAGGAGGAGTCTTCAGTTTGCGTATTTGCAAATGCTG
>JAVWJF010000236.1:970-2220 GCA_036639195.1 Longicatena sp. | reverse complement strand
ACAGTGTTACTAGTTCAATGCTTCCGTCAACCATTGCTTGCAGTGATTCTAAATCGTTGTCAATAATTGCAATGTAAGGTTTGGATTGTGGTTCAACAACCAGAACTTTGATTTTAGATAAACGATCTTCATAATCATGCGAAGCATAAGTATTAGTTTCTAGAAGTTCGTGAACGTTGTTGACGTAACCTTGATAACGGGCATAGTAATATCCCTCTGACTCAATTAGTATTCCATCAGGTTCTTCATCACAATAGACTAAGATAGAGTGGTTGATTCCATCTTGATCTTGAAACATTCTCTCAACATGTTCTTTGATATAATCACGTTCGGACATTGGGTTTTCAAGTAGATCATGGTATTCACCATAGGGAAGTTTAATCGCAACTTTGATTAGATTTTTTGTGGGTTCAAGTATTGATTTTCGAACTAGAGGAGTATTAACTTCTAAGTTAACAAAGTGTGTTTCATAACTTTTTAATTTTTGTTGGACAATTTTGAATGAATCTTCATCAGGAATCAGTCCAAGTGATTTACCATTGTCCCATGCGACATGGATTGTACCCATGTCATCGACAAATTGAATGGTTCCTTGAGTTCCAGAAAGGACAGCTTGAGCATCTTGCATGTCAATGCATTCAACTCGTTGCCCTTTTTGATATTTTTCTTTTAGATGTTTAATATTCATATGGTTTTCCTTTCATTAAAAAGCGCTTGCTGATGAAGTGCTTGATGTTTGATTATCTAGAATTTTGATGAGCTTTGTTTTGAGTGTATCCTCACTAATTGGTGCATCGAAATCATCCATAATTAAAGTGAGAATTCTTTGATCGAAGAGTTCATCAATGGATTGAAATATCTGACTTTGTTCATCAGTAAGTTCAGCGAACAAATCTGAATCATGCGAGAAGTAATCAGTTTTGTATTCTTCAAAGACATCACAGACAATGTCGAATTCAATTTCATTTTCTGCATAATCAGTTACCCAATTAATCAATTCATTGAAGCGTAGGGTAGATTTGGCTTTTTTAGTATTTTCCATAGGTTTAAGTCCTTTCGTTATTTTAAATAGTTTTTTGGATTGACATAGTTCTGATTTACTATGACTTCAAAATGAAGATGAGCACCAGTGCTATAACCAGTATTGCCGACTTCTCCAATGAGTTGACCTTGTTTCACGACTTGGTTTTCGGTGACATGAATTCTTGACATGTGACCATAGACAGTAAAGATTCCGCCACCATGATCAA
>JAVWJF010000236.1:0-920 GCA_036639195.1 Longicatena sp. | reverse complement strand
GAACTACAACAACCGTACCATCACCTACTGCAAGCAAAGGAGTTCCTGTTGGTCTACCAAAGTCAATTCCAGTGTGATAGGAACCAGTTATTGAACCATCAGGAAGTGTAATTGGATCACGAGGACCAAATTCCGAAGTGACATATTGTTTCCAATCATCTTCTAGTGGACTTCTAAAGTGCCCTCCGATATAAGGAGATTGTTCAGAATTCAGGTATGCATCTTTGAGTAATTCTGACATCGGAGTATAACCATCCAAACTCTTATTGATTCCTGTCAGTGCTACATTGTAGATTTCATAAAGCATATCTTTCTTTGAGGCAATATCTTTTTGTAGATAATCCGTTGCCTTTTGAATAAGAGACTCCGTTGAGTGAATTGGAGTTAACACAATTGTTGTCTCAGACTCAACTTGTTTATTTTTACTTGGATCAGTTACATCTGATTCATCTTCAATCTCAACTTTTTCTTTGGTATAGAAGAGTCCTACATATTCAGATGTGTTAATTTGAGTTACTGGATAATTGGTTGGTTCTTCAAGATATACAACAAACAGAATGCTTTTAATTAGGACTGCATCCAGTTGACCCGAGGACATTTCTAGTGAACTGATTTCTTCATCAATCTTAGTGAAGGCTGTTTTGTAGTTTAAAAGAAACTGCTCGTATTCATAAGGGACAGAAGCAGATATTTCTTTGTCTTGAAATAGAACATTGATTAATTCATTGTTGTGATTTGAAGCACCATCAGCACCACTCACAATAAATATTAGTATTAAGATAAGTGGGGATAAGGCAATGATTAATGTAGTCTTTAAAACCTTACGACCTTTCTTACTTTGTATTAAAGTAAGAACTGCTTTAGCTAGTTTTCCATACACCTTTATCGACCTCCAGCTTTACCAAATAACACTTGTTTAT
>JAVWJF010000235.1:0-4011 GCA_036639195.1 Longicatena sp. | reverse complement strand
ACATGTTTTATACAACTGATAGTACAAAATACAAAAATTAGAGAGTAACAACCTATCGCCTTGTGTTACTTTCGCTTACTTTAAATTACAATAAACTACTTTGTTTCGTGTGGAACATTGGGTATAATTTATTTAGGAGGTATTGAATATGGATGATTTAGAATGGAGATTAGACAGAATAATCAGTTTGCTAGAGGAAATAAGTGGTAAGCTAGACACAGTTGAAAGCAATACAAGTGATTTATACATGTTTAACTCAAAAATTGATGAAGTAATTTCTGAAATTAGAGTCAAGTAAACAGTAAAGACACATCAATAGATGTGTTTTTATTTTGTAGAAAGAGAGGTGTAGTTATGAGTACAATTTTAAGTAAAGCTTACAAATTACAAAGAGCTCTTAAAAATAAAGGATTCGTTGTAATTATAGATAAGCAACAAAAGTATAACTTTGATACGGATACTACATTTAGTATATATATTATAAAAGAATTATCTAGAGAATATAATAAATCTAAAGATAAGTATTATAATAAATATACTGAAATATACTCTTCTTATAAACCTCAAGAAATAGTAAAGTATTTAGCTAATATATATAAATCTATACTAGAAGGTGATACTTAATGGTTAAGAAGAAACAGAATAAAACAACTAAGGTATCTAATAAATCCAAAGATGCAAAAACCAAGAAACCTAAGAAAGAAGTATTCCCACAAAGACAAAAAGATTTTTGTGATAACTACATCAAATACGGTGAAGTATTAAAGGCGGCAGTTGAAGCAGGATACTCTGAATCATATGGACGAACTACAGCAAGTCGCATTCTAGATATACCTAGATGCAAGGAATATATCACCAAACGAATGGCAAGCCATGAGAAAGCAACCATTGCAAGTCAAGAAGAAGTACTGGAGTTTTTAACTAAAACTATGAAGGGTGAGGTTAAAGACCAATTTGAACTAGATCCGCAGTTAAGAGATAGAATTGAAGCGGCAAAACAGCTGCAAAAAAGATACGAAATTGTAGATAAAAACAAACCAAAAGAAGTAAATGAATTTCAAGGTATACCGGCGAAAGTAATGTCACCGGCTTTTTTATTGCCTTACCACAGCATACGAAATAAAGAGTTTGTTGAGTACATCTTAAAAGGTGGTCGTGGATCTACTAAATCAACATTCATTAGTGAAATGATTATTGAATTACTTGAAGACAATCCAACAATGCACGCTTTAGCAATGCGACAAGTTGGAAATACTATGCGTGATTCGGTTTTTGCTCAAATTAACTGGGCTATTAATGAAATGAATTTGAGTGATGAGTATACTTCTACGGTAAGTCCAATGGAAATAACGAAGAAATCAACAGGTCAAAAGATTTATTTCCGTGGTGGTGATGATCCAAACAAGATTAAGTCTATCAAGGTACCTTTTGGGTATATTGGAATTGTTTGGTTTGAAGAACTAGACCAATTCAAAGGTGAAGAAGAAATACGCAAGATTGAGCAATCAGCATTACGTGGTGGGGACATTGGGTATAAATTTAAATCATTTAATCCACCCAAGACAGCTATGAACTGGGCTAACAAGTATGTAGATAAAGCAAATCAAAAAGAATTGGCTTATATACATCATAGCGACTACATGACAGTACCAAAGGATTGGCTTGGACAATTGTTCATTGATGAAGCAGAACACCTCAAAGAACTTAATTACAACGCTTATGAGCATGAATATCTAGGAGTTGTTAATGGTAATGGGGGAATGGTATTTGATAACTTAGTCATTCGTGAGATTACTGATGAAGAGATTAAAAAGTTTGATTCAATTTACAATGGGACTGACTGGGGATGGTATCCAGATCCTTACCACTTTTCTAGAGTTCATTACGATGCAGCAAGATTAACACTATATATATTTGTAGAGTATAGATGTACCAAACAATCTAATTTACAAACAGCAAATAAACTAAAAGAATTAGGAATCACATCAAGCGATTTAATTACTTGTGATTCAGCTGAAGAGAAATCAGTGGGAGACTATCGTGCTTATGGATTATCTGCACGTGGATGTGATAAGTGGCCAGGCAGTGTTGATTACACAATGAAATGGTTACAGTCATTGAGAGCAATCGTTATTGATGACAAGAGATGCCCGTACACTGCAACGGAATTTAAGGAGTATGAATACCCAAGAGACAAAGATGGCAATGTAATAACTGGTTATCCAGATAAGAACAATCACGGTATTGATAGTGTGAGATATGCAACAAACCCTATATGGAAACGGAGGGGTCAATAATGCTTAAAGAATTTGTAGCATGGATTAAAGGGGTGATAAATAAGATGTTCAATAAAAGTGATTTAGCGATACTTAACAAATCTATTAATATATCTAATGAGATGATTGATAGAATTGAAAAGTGGAGTGCTATGCTAAAAGGCGAAGCCGAATGGATTAATGAAGATGTAAAGTCGTTACGTATTGAAAGTGCAATATGCCAAGAGTTCGCAAACGTTGTTACAAGTGAAATGTCTATAAATGTATCAAATGATAAAATGAATGAAGACATAAAGAAAGCTTTAAGAAACTTGAATGAGAACCTACAAACTGGATTAGGACTAGGTTCTTTTATTTTGCGGTCACTTGGTGAAGATAAAGTAGAATACTTATCGCCTGATAAATTCATACCAATAAAGTTTGATGCAAATGGAAACCTTGTAGATGTTTACATCATTGATGTACGAAAGGTTAGTGATGATAATTATTTCTATCGATTTGAAAGACATTCACTTACAGCAAGCGGATTAACAATAACAAACCAAGCGTTTAAAGGTACTAAAACAAAAATAGGTACCAGTGTAGCGTTAAGTGTTATTGATGATTGGTCTAAGTTAACAGAGAGTATTACTTACCCAACTATGAAAAATATGGATTTAGGTTTTTATCGCAACCCTATCAAAAATGAAGTTGATAACTCTTTTATGGGAGTATCAATTTTTGATAAAGCAATTGAATTAATTAAAAAATCCGATATTCAATATGGTAGACTTGATTGGGAGTATGAGAGTGCAGAGCGTGCAATTCATGTTGATGATGTTGCTCTTAAATTGACTGGTGAAAGTAGTCAAGGTAAGACATACGGTTTACCTAAAGGAAGCAAACGTTTATATCGTGGACTGAACCTATCTACCAGTAGTGGTGAGTTGATGAAAGAATACTCACCAACACTAAGAGATGATGCGTTCATTCGAGGTGAAAATGAGTACTTCAGACGTATTGAGTTTGTTGTTTCATTATCGTATGGTGATTTATCAAATGTTGAATATGTTGAGAAATCCGCTACTGAAGTTAAGACAGCAAAACAAAAGAAGTACAACATGGTTAATGCCATAGAAAAGAACTTAGAAGTTTGCTTGCGTGATTTCATTATTGGATATACATTCTATAACGGTAGCTACACTAAAGCTCATGAAGTTACAATTTCGTTTAAAGATAGTATCTTAACCAATGAAGAACAAGAACGTGCGCAAGACTTAATTGATGTTAATGCTGGTATCATGCAGAAGTATGAATATCGTATGAAATGGTATGGCGAAGATGAAGCAACAGCAAAGAGTAAAATTGAAAAAGAACAACAAGGATTAGATGGACAGTATAGCTAATGTCATTAGATCCTTTTTATTTAGCTCATGTTGCTGACTCATTAGACGATTTATGGAGTGACTTTGAAAATGATATCTTAATAGACATTGCTAAGCGTATCAAGCATTCTGATGGTTCTCTAAGTTCCACAGCTAAATGGAGATATACCAAACTAAGAGAATTAGGTGCTAGTGAAAAGTATATTCAAAGTCAAATAGCAAAATATCTCAAAAGAACGGACAAAGAAATAAATCAAATCTTTGAAGACGCTATCATTTCAAGTTTGGCCAATGATGATGAAATATTCAGACAAGCATATGAACAAGGTATCATTGCAAAAAGTGGATATGATATTCACGATTACTCAAAT
>JAVWJF010000234.1:0-4012 GCA_036639195.1 Longicatena sp. | reverse complement strand
ATTGTTATTATGGACATTTATCATCCGACCTACATGATAAGTAAACTCTATGAAGTTAAGGAAGAAAAACATGCTAGCGATATTGGTGGATTCCTAAAAGCAAAGAATGCTTCTTCTAAAAAACAAAAGCATTTAAGAATTATAGACGCTGATATTATTATGGAATATATTGCACAACAGGATTTCGATGGATTCAAAAGCTATTTGAATCATGATTATAAAAACATACTTTGGTTACCGTATACAAATATGGAAGAAAAGAAAAATACTCAATTCCAAAAATTGTTATCTTCTTTGAATATAAAATATGAAAGACGATTCATATATATTCTCTTTTGTTCTTTATTAACTACCTTATTCTTTATCCCATCAATCTTAATTCTTCACTATCAACTTGAATTTGAATACAGCGCATATATCTCTGTATTATTAACGCTTTGTATTTATGCCATTCTAGAAGTTATGCATTCCAGATACTGTTGTTTCCATGCTTCAACACGACAAGAAAAAGTAAAAGAATCAACATTTTAAGCAACCTATAAAATACAAATAACAGAGTCTTGTAGCGCGCAATCAAGATTCTTTTTTTATATAACAGAATAGATATGTATGTAATTTATGCAATAACGTGCGATTACATTATTTCCCTTTTTTCTCATATCCACATAATGTAGTATGTTTTTTCACTTTCTTTTTTACAATATTTATAAGAATTCATAAAATCTAATGAAATAATTTGCGGATTGTTATACAATTAAGCTATAGAAACACTGACTGGTATTTTCAAATCGGAGGGAGTACTACATGGACGCATGGAACAAAAAATCAATCATAGATTTTATACAGCGCTTACTAAAAATATATTTTGAAACAAGAGATGTTGTACATCTATCAGAATATATGCGAGATGATATCTCATGGATTGGTACTGGACAAGGCGAATTTTCAAACTCTTTTGAAGAGTCTATGCGCTCCCTTTTAAAAGATAAAGAAGAATATAGTGGATGTTTTGAAATCAAAAACACCGATCTTGATATTACATTTTTAGATGACAATGTTTGTGTTGTGTATGGAAATGTATACGCAATCGCACAAGATAGTAAAATAGCACCAGAACATTTGCGTTTAACATTTGTAGTTGAGAATATGGATGGAACGTTAAAGGTAACACACTTACACTCTTCTCATCCAGATAATAATCAAGGCGATGGAAACTATTTCGTTAAACAAGAAGACCGTGAAGATAATAAATATTTACGTCAAGCTTTACATGATCGTAATCGACAACTAGCAGATTTGATAGAAAATATCCCTGGTGGTATTCATCAATGCAAGGACGATGAAGATATCACACTAATTTCCATGAGTGATGCTTTTCTAACCATGTTTGGATATACCAAAGAGGAAATAGGAACCCTCTTTGACAATAAATTTATGAATATGATTCATCCTGCAGATTGCAAAGGGATGCTAGAAAGCATGAAGGAACAGCTTAAACATGGTATAAAAATGGAATTGGAATACCGCGTATTATGTAAAGATAGAGAACCTATTTGGGTTTTAGATAAGGGATGTCTTGTGAAAGAATCCAGTATTGGTCCTTGCTTTTATTGTTTGTTAATAGAAATCGAACAACGAAAACAACAGGAAGAGGAATTGCGTCTGTCTTTAGAACGTCATCAAGTCATAATGGATCAAGCAACGGATATTATTTTTGAATGGGATATACGAAAAGATACACTTACGTTCTCTACCAATTGGTTCAAAAAGTTTGGATATACCGCAATTGAACAGAACATTAGCGAAAGGATCCCTGGGTCTACCAACATCCATCCTGATGATATAACAGCATTTGTTAATATTATGAAAAACACTTCTGTCGGTGTTCCTTATTCAGAAACGGAATTCCGTATACGCAATAAACAAGGGAATTATATATGGTGTCGTATACGTGCTACCACACAGTTCACACCTGACAATCGTCCTATCAAAGCGGTAGGTGTTATTGTGGATATTGATGAAGAAAAGAAACAAAAACAACTTCTTCTTGATCAAGCACAACGTGACGCATTAACAGGCTTGTACAACAAAGCAGCAGTACAAGCTTTAGCAGAACAAAAGATGCAAACAAAAGGACTGCAATGTTTTCAAGCACTTATGATTTTGGATATTGATCAGTTTAAAGCTGTGAATGATACCTATGGACATTTGTGTGGGGATTCTGTGCTCTCTGATGTTTCAGCAGTATTAAAAAACCACACGCGTTCAAGTGATATTGTCGGGCGTATTGGTGGAGATGAATATTTAGTATACCTTCCTGAGGTAAAAGATGAACGAAGCGCTAAAATGAAAGTTGAACAACTTCTTGAAGCAATCCGTATGATTATCCCTGACCTTGGAGCAGCCCCAATTACATGTAGTATAGGCGTTACAATCGAGCCACGTGATGCAATTGATTTCTACACACTGTACAAGCATGCGGATCAAGCATTGTATCACCAAAAGCATAAAGGACGTAATGGAGCATCTTTCTATGATGAAACACAAGTATACGATTATGAAGAATCAATATTCAGCGCTGTAAATGATAGCATTGTATCCGATGAACATAAGGTTGTGGATGAAGGACTAGCGCAATATGCATTCCGTACACTTTACGAGGCAAAGGATATAGGTTCTACGATTTCTCGTTTGCTAGAAATTATTGGACATTCCTTTGACGTAAGTCGTGTATATATATTTGAAAGTTCACAAGATCGCAAGTATTGTTCTAATACATTTGAATGGTGTCATGAGGGTGTTTCAAAACAGATTGATAAACTACAAAAGATTGCATATGTAGATGATTTGGGCGATTATTTAACAAACTTTAATGAAGAGGGAATGTTTTATTGTGAAGATATAAAAAATCTTCATCCAGATGTTTACAATATACTCCAACCACAAGGAATACGTTCCATGTTGCAATGTGCAATGCTTGATGAAGGCGAGTTTGTTGGGTATGTCGGATTTGATGAATGTAGAGAAAATCGTTCTTGGACAGCACGAAGAGTAGCATCTTTCAAATTGACAGCCGACGTATTATCTTCTTTTGTGATTAAGCATAGACAAAAACAAAAACTACAAAAATAACTGTATGCTTATTCTTTCGTACCTTTGAAAGAGTAGCATTACAATCGGAATTGGCAAAGCAGAGTCCTCCCCCTTATCTCTGCTTTGCTTTTTTATTTTCTTCCATCGATTATAGTTTATACTCATATATATTATGATAAAAATAAATATTATATGTAAAACTATCTTTAATTATTGTCAAGTAAACTTGACTTTAATGTGTGCTTTATGCTAGTCTTAATGTAGGAATAAAATCAATATAGTAAAGATTATGTAAGGAGGAAAAGAGAACGTATCGTGGGAAAAAATTTAAAGTTAAAGTCTGCACGAGCAGCTCTTGATATGACACAAAAAGATTTAGCGGAAGCGATAGGAGTAAGCAGACAAACAATGAATGCTATTGAAAAAGGAGATTACTATCCGTCTATAAAACTTTGTGTCGACATATGTAAAGTCTTAGATAAAACCTTAGATGAATTGTTTTGGGAGGATTGATCATGAAAAAATCAGGACATTTGGATGAACTTCAATTATTAAAAAGAGGAAATGTTTTCAAGCATGGATTATTTTCTCTTATAGGGCTACTATTAATTAATGCACTGTTGTATTCTTGTGGAATACATTGGACAGAAGGCAAATGGTCGGAACTGACTATTATCCTTTTCGTTGTGGTATTATGTATCATCGAGTTTATCTGTTACGATATATATCCTTTGACAGAAAGGAAGCAAAAGCGTTTCATATATTTTTCAGGTTTGTTCGGTCTGTTGGCTATAATTGCCTGCATGTATGATTTTATATTTGAATATGCCAAAATAATTGTAAATGGAAAAATTTCAGAAAGTGCTCTAGGCGTGATATATGGGGCAATGTTCTTATCAACATTTATTGCCTATAAGCT
>JAVWJF010000233.1:0-4032 GCA_036639195.1 Longicatena sp. | reverse complement strand
ATTACTTCCACACCCATTCATCGTAAAGACACTTGCGATCATTAATGAAGATAATAACGTCTTATTAAATATACCCTTTTTCATATCCTTCATCTCCTTTTTTCACTAATAACACTTTCCACATATTGGAAAGGTTACAAATTATTTTAATTTTTTTATAATTTCTGTTAAACTCTTTAAAAACTCTTCTTGTTCCATGTGATTTCCCGTTATATGATACATACCTTTTCCAGCATTAAAGTAAACATCATATTGCATAATTTCATCTTCACTATAGTAAATCGCTATCTCTCTACCATGTAATGTAGAATTGGTAGTGATTTCTTGATAGGGACTGATATAGCGAACATTCAATTCCTTAGTATCTTGTTGATAAGCAAAATGCCATTCCACTTGTTTCATAATATCCTTTTCTAAATACCCATAATACCGTTTGGATGATAGTGAGTACCCATTTAGTGTAAAAGGTTCAATGGTTTCTTTACTAAATTGATAGGCACTATTTTTATCAATCGTTTTCAAGGTAACTTCCTCACTTTGTCCAAAGGTGCGATGTTGTCCATCATCTTTTTCAAAATAAAGCTTACCATCTTCTACAGTTACCTGTTCTACTGTCTTGCCAACCTTAAATTCTGTATAACTATTTGTACTATCTTTTGGTATTATGAAGAATACGAAACAACCAATCGCAAGCGATGCGAATGCAAATGCTGCTGGTTTCCAACGTTTACGTTTCTTTTCTTCTTCCTCTTTCATTTTCAAAAGTGTTTTTGTCTTTACATCAAGTGGCACATGAATGTCACTATATTCATCTTTATATTTATCAAACATATGTTTCCTCCCACTTTTCCTTTAACATTACTCTTGCTCTTGATAATCGTGTTTTTACTGCACTTTCACTATCTCCAAGGATACTCGATATTTCTTTTATCGATAGTTCTTCATAATAAAACAAATGAACAACGATGCGATATGCTTCTTCTAATTCACCCACCAAATACCGTATTCCACTATCTGCTTTGTTCTCTACCGGAATATCCACTTCCAGAGGAATATTCTCTTTTCGCTTTTTCGAAGTAAATACACTCTTACAACAATTGACTGTAACACGTATAAACCAAGCTTTTACATGTTCCAAAGATTCAAAAGATGTATGATATTTTACATAACGTAAAAAAACCTCTTGGTAGATATCTTGCGCATCAGATTCATTTTTCATAGTGCTTAACGCAACTTTATAAACCATATCACTATATAGTTCAATTACCTCTTCGCATGTTGGTCTTACACCCTGATTTCTATTAAACAGACTCATACAATCCCCTCTTTATGATATTTACTCTTTAATTATAGGGTATTTTTTTGTATTTGTCATAAATAATACGATTTTTTTATATAAAAGGTTACAAAATCAACAAAAAAAAGAGTTTAAATCGTTTTATGGATTTTTACTCTTTCATTTGAACACATTCTAAATTTCTTTTACCATTCTCCATAACTCGCTAAAAGATACAAAACTGATTGCGTCACATTTCTCTTTTGCGGCTTGTCTTTGTTTCTTCACATTTCCTTCATGTACTTTATTTAGGTTGTTTTTATCCATCATATATTGTACATAAGAAAATTTCTTCATGAGGAACCATGTAGCGATGATGTGGTTGATACAATTTTCTTTTTCTTCACACTCCACTAATTTACTTGGTAATTGAGAAGTGAGATCTGTTGAAATTTTATTTGCTAAGGTATACATTTCATCATAGTTCTCAAAGATTTTAGCATCTAAATCACGTTGTACAATTCCTGCTTTTTTATTCTGTATGAAGAAGGCTTCAGCTGCCTCTACCATACGTTGTTGATTTGCTTCATTCATCGCAAACGCTATAATTTCATTGCGTGTTCCTTCAAACTCATTCTCTGGTTCACTCATTACATAATATAACGCCTTTGCGATTACATATTCTTCTTTATCTCCCAAGGTAAGTATGATTGCTTTTTGATACGTTTCAAATGATCCATATACGACATATGGACAGCGTATTGTGCCTGATGGTAGCTTGAATGAGTCTTTATAACGAATGATTTGATTTGCAATTGCATCTTTATTGATATCCAACCCCAAATTCACACAAATCTTTAAATCATCACTCAATTCAAGAAGTGCAGCTAATTCATCATGAATATCTTTCTTTTCATCATCTGCTTCAAGAACAGATAAATAATCTTCTAGATATCCATTAAACTCACACTTCCCTGTTTCTGACTCCCTTATATCTTTTATTCCACACAAAATATCATAAATTGCCATAGTTTCCCTCCTTTCTTTGAACTTCTTTGTGAGATAAATGGAAATTTCATTAATTTTATAGTACCTTCATCCCCCTAGTTTATGATGGGAGATATGGAAGTATTCCTTAGCTTGTAGTATGTTCTCTATAATTTTATTTTACAACCTTTTTCTAAAAATTCAACCTATTTTACAAAACACTCTAATTTGATGCGAATTATCGTTAATTTCTTCTAAATATATCTTACGATTTCCATAATACCCTATTTATTTTGTTTACCAATTCAACATAATGGTTTACAATAAATATATTATATCAAGTAAGAAAGGTGGAAACAGGATGAAAAAAGAATTGTTGCTTTCTTTATTGGAAACAAATGCACGTTATTCAACTAGAGATTTGGCTGATGTGCTATTAGAAGATGAAGAAAGTGTCATTCATACGATGAATGAACTTGAAAAGAAAAAAATTATCTGTGGTTATCATACGATCATCAATTGGGATAAGACAAGCAAGGACAAAGTCATGGCATTAATCGAGGTTGATGTTACCCCAGAGCGTGATTTTGGCTATGATCGTGTCGCCAAGAACATCTATCGCTATCCTGAAGTAGATACCATGTATCTGATGAGTGGAAAAAGCGAGTTCATCGTGATTATATACGGAAGAACGATGCAGGAGATTTCCAACTTCGTAGGTGCTAAATTAGCAACTACTGAACATGTTGTCTCTACATCTACCTTCTTTGTCTTAAAAGAGTATAAAGTAAATGGTGTTGTTTTTGATGAAGAAGAACGTCCTAGTGAGAGATTGGTTGTGACTCCATAATGTATGAAAAATTTTTAAGTAAACATGTAGAAACCATCAAGCCTAGTGGAATACGTAAGTATTTTGATTTAGCTAGTGAGATGGAAGGCGTTATTTCACTTGGAGTAGGAGAACCTGATTTTAATACACCATGGCATATTTGTGAAGCAGCAATTTATTCCATAGAAGCAGGAAAAACTCACTACACTGCAAATCAAGGTCTACTCGAATTACGTGAAGAGATATGTGATTATCTAAAACGTCGCTTTAATTTAACATATGATCCAGTAAAAAATGTAATTGTTACAGTTGGAGGTAGTGAAGCAATCGATATCGCAATGCGCGCTATTGTGAATCCAGGAGAAGAAGTCATCCTAATGGAACCAAGCTATGTAGCGTACACACCAAGTGTAGAATTATTAGGTGGTACTCCGGTACATGTAAAGCTTAGTCATGAAGATCAATTTAAACTGACTCCAGAAAAACTAGAAGCTGCAATCACACCAAAAACGAAAGCCATTTTATTGAATTTTCCTAGTAACCCAACAGGTGGCGTTATGACAAAGGAAGACTATGAAAAATTAATTCCGATTATTAAGAAACATGAATTGATTGTTCTTAGTGATGAAATTTATGCAGAGTTAACCTATGAAGGCGAATTCTGTTCCTTAGCATCATTTAAAGAGATAAAGGATCAAGTCATTATCATCAGTGGTTTTTCAAAAGCTTATGCGATGACAGGATGGCGACTAGGTTATGTAGTTGCGAATGAAACATTCGCAAAAGCGATGAACAAAATTCACCAATACATTATTATGTCTGCGCCTACTGCAGCACAGTATGGAGCAATCGAAGCATTGCGAAATGGAGATATTCATGTATTAGAAATGAAAGAATCCTATATGGCGCGCAGAAATTTTATTACCAAAGGATTTAATCG
>JAVWJF010000232.1:0-4046 GCA_036639195.1 Longicatena sp. | reverse complement strand
AGAATACATCTCCTGGATATGCTTCACGTCCTGGTGGACGTTTCAACAATAAGGACATCGTACGATAAGCTACCGCATGTTTACTTAAATCATCATATACAATTAGGACATCTTTTCCTTGTTCCATCCATTCTTCACCAATCGCACAACCTGCATAAGGCGCAATGTATTGTAAAGGAGCTGCATCACTTGCAGTAGAGGATACGATGGTTGTATAAGACATTGCATCATGACTTCTTAATTTTTCTACAATTTGCGCAACGGTACTAGCTTTTTGTCCAATCGCAACATAGATACAATATACTCCACGATCTTTTTGGTTGATGATGGTATCTATCGCAATGGCAGTTTTACCAGTTTGACGATCTCCGATAATCAACTCACGTTGACCTTTTCCAATTGGAATCATAGAGTCAATAATTTTTAATCCAGTCTGTAATGGTTGATGTACACTTTTACGTGTCATAACACCAGGAGCCACACGTTCTACTGGACGATATGTATCACTTGTTATAGCTTCTCCACCATCGATTGCTTGTCCTAGAGCATTTACAACTCGTCCAAGCATCATATCTCCGACAGGAACCTCAACAATCTTACCAGTACGGCGAACTTCATCGCCTTCTTTAATTCCTGTATCATTTCCCATTAAAACAGCACCTACATGTTCTTCTTCAAGATTCAGCACCATTCCATATACATCATGGGGAAACAGCAGTAGTTCACCAGCCATGGCATTTCGAAGTCCATATACTAAGGCAATCCCATCACCAATCGTGATCACTGTTCCTGTTTCACCAACTTCTATTTCATCATCATAACGACGAATTTGTTCTTTTAATAACTTACTAATTTCTTCTGGCTTTAAACTCACTGCATTCACCTCACTTTCTTAAATTTTTGTCAATGAGACACTTTTGCGCATACGTTCCAATCTAGAAACTGCGCTATTGTCTATAATTTCATCATTTATTTTTACACGGATTCCCGCAATCAAGTCTTCATCTACGCAAAGGCGCAAATCTATTTTCTTATGAAGTTTATTTTCCAACGCTTTGATTAAACGTTGTATTTCATCTTCTTTCAAAACAGAGGCGCTACGTACATAAACGACTTGTATGTTATTTACTTCGTTGTAGCTTTTTATGTATTCTTTTACGATATCATGTAAGGAACGAAAATGTCCTTTATCAATCAAAAGCTTCAAGAAATTTAAAAGCGTTGCGTCCAAATCTTTTGCGTATACTTTTTCTAGTACATCTTTTTTTTCTGCTCGTGAAATTTTAGGATGTGAAAGAATGGTATAGAAATCTGCTTCTGCCATTGTCTCATCCACAAATTGCAACTGTTCTTTGTACAAATCCAAAGTTTTATCTTCCAAAGCAATAGAAAAAATTGCCTCACAATAATTCTTCGCAACTAATCCTGCCATTTGTCTTCACCTACATGTTCAATAAAATCATCCACATAAGATTTTTGTTTGTCTTCATCAATTTCTTTTTTGACAATCTGCTTCGCAGCTTCAAAGGCAACATCTACAACAGCTTGTTTCATTTCGCTTTGCGCCTGCACTTTTTCGCGTTCCATATCTTGATGTGCTTTCGCTTTGATATGTTCCGCTTCCTGTTTCGCTTTGGCTACTATTTCTTTCTTCTCTTCACCAGCATGTTTGACTGCTGTTTCTACAATCTCATGTGCTTCACTTTTCGCACTTGCCATTTGTTCTTCATAGCGTGCCTTATAAGTTTCACCAGCAATTTTAGCATCTTCTCCTGCTTGAATATCTGCAGCTATCATATCGTGACGTTTCTTAAAATAATCCAAAATAACGTCCCAGAAGAAATGCTTCGCTACCAGGCACAAGATCAAAGTAGAAATACAGACAAGAATAACATCCACAAGATCAATACGCAGGTAATTTGATATATTAATATCCATATGTATCAAACCCTCCTAACTTGTAGTTTGTTATACTGCGAAAATTAAAATCAAGGCAATAATTAAGGCATAAATACCAGTTGTCTCTGCCATGGCAATACCAAGTACCATGATACTACGAATTTTTCCAGCAGCTTCTGGGTTTCTACCAACAGCTTCTGCACCTTTACTTGCGGCAATACCCTGACCAATACCAGGACCTAAACCAGCAATCATTGCGATACCCGCACCTAAAACCGCCATACCTTGTACAAAATATTCATTGAATTCCATATTATTTTCCTCCTTATAGTTTTCAATTTTTAATCTTCATCACTTGCCATACTATCTGATAAAAAGAAACTGGCAATCGTAAAGAAGATGTAGGTTTGTATCAAACCTGAAAATATATCGAAATATGCGTGTAAGAATGGTGTAATTGCTAATCCTACAGCTCCAAAAGGCATAAATCCTTTCAATAGTGAGTAGACCATCCCAACGATGATACTTCCCGCTAACATATTCCCGAACAAACGCAGTGATAAGGAAATTGGTAATGCCAAATCTCCTAATATATTCATTGGTAAAAACAAGAAAAATGGTTCACACCAGCCTTTTAATTTTGCTTTAAGACCATTCTCTTTGATGCTTGTATAATGAATCAACAAGAACATCATCAATGCCAATGTAATATTTACACTTAAATTACTTGTTGGTGGCTGTAATCCAATCAATCCCAATAAATTGCTTGGTGCCATCATAAATATCAATGTTCCAAAAAATGGTAGATAGTATTTTGTTCGATCTTGTAAATTGTCCGAAATAATACCCTTACCAAGACCAGCAACAATTTCACATAACAATAGGAATCCTTTTGGAGCTACCTTAGGGTCTGCTTTCTTTATTCTTTTACCAGCAAGTATAAAGAATATACTAAAAAGCAAACATAAGACAAGCCAATTAAATACAGATTCATGGATATATATGTGTAATCCTGCGATGGTAATATCAAATGCCACTAATCATCCTCCTCTCTTGTTTTTAAACTATAGAAAATGATAGCAATCTTATGACAAGTAAACCCCGCTAATAAAGCAAAAGCATTGATTCCACAAAAAATACTCGCCGCAAATACAAGACCATACATGAGGTAACGCATCATGTATCCAAAGTATCCACTTGCTTGGGCATTCCCTGCATATTCAATCGATTTTGTCATACGAGAAATCATTTGAAAACCTATCAATCCGACCAAAGCTCCAATTGCTACACCACCTACGACTTTATAGATGTTATGGTTCCACATCAAGGCGATAATGGCACCAACAATCATTGCCACACCCATTAAGATGAAGGTTAAAACTTTGATTTTTTGATTCATACGTTGCAATTCATTCATCCTTGCTCAACTCCTTCCATAGAGTATAAAAATTACCGCCAATTGCATAGGCTAGAAACACGAGTATCATACAGGGAGCTGTATGTAATAACTCATCTAACCAAACTCCTACAACAGCCGCAATTAAACAGCTAAGTGTAAATGTCGCGAGCCACTTAATCGCCCACTTCATAGACTACTTCGTACCGAAGATTCGATCTCCCGCATCTCCAAGACCTGGAATAATATATCCTTTTTCATTTAGCTTTTCATCTAATGAAGCTAGATAAATATCCACTTCTGGATGTTCTTTTTCTACTGCCGCAACTCCTTCAGGAGCTCCAACCAAACATACCAAACGAATATTCTTCGCTCCTTGTTTTTTTACCATAGAAATTGCCGCATTCGCGCTACCACCTGTTGCCAACATTGGATCCACAATCATAACGACAGCATCATCAATTTCTTTAGGATACTTTTCGAAATACGTGTGAGGTTCTAATGTCTCTTCATCACGATACAACCCTACATGGGCAATCTTTACGGTTGGTATCAAGTTACAAATCCCATTTACCATACCTAGTCCTGCTCGAAGAATTGGTACCAATACGATTTCTTTTTCCAAAGAATACGTCTTACAGGTCGCAACCGGTGTATCAATTTCCACTTCCGCTAGAGGTATATCTCTTGTGATTTCATAAGCCATAAGACCTGCAATCTCATCAAGATTCTGTCGAAAGTCTTTTGTACC
>JAVWJF010000231.1:0-4047 GCA_036639195.1 Longicatena sp. | reverse complement strand
GAAGGTCATCAGACCAGATCAGACAGAAGTTACTTTCAAGTATGATTCACTAGGTAGACGGATAGAGAAGAGTTCTAATGAAAAAACAACGCAATTCGTGTGGGACGGAAATACGATTCTACATGAGTATTTCTCTCGTGATAATTCAGAAAAATCCGAAATTATAGTTGAGCATTCTTCAGAGAATAACTCAGAAATACCAGACAATCTAGTTACATGGGTGTTTAATGATGGGTTCGTACCTTCAGCTAAAATCACGAGTGAAGGTAACTACAGTATTATAAGTGACTATCTTGGCACGCCTGTCGAAGCCTTTGATGAAGAAGGTAATAAGGTTTGGTCAGCTGAGCTTGATATTTACGGTAGAGTAAAAGAATTTGCAGGTGATAAAGACTTTGTTCCATTCAGGTATCAAGGGCAGTATGAAGATGCAGAAATAGGTTTGTATTATAACCGATTCCGTTACTACGACCCTGAGCAAGGGAATTATACTCAACAAGATCCTATTGGGCTTGCGGGTGGTAATCCTACTTTGTATGGATATGTTAGTGATCCAAATAGACATGTTGATACATTTGGGTTGTACAATGGTGAAGGTGTTAGAGAGCTTGGGGTTTATGACGTTTTCCACAGTCATCTTTTGAAGAGTTCGGAGTTTACAAACACTGATGCTTATCATTTTTCGAAAGCAAATGAATCGTTACACAAAGCTTTTCAAAATGACCCAGCGTTTAAGGCAGCAATGGAGGCAAAATATCCTGGTATTAGTAAACATGTTGCTCCTACAAGATTGGATACCTACAGAGGAACTGCCCCAAAAGGAACAACATGGCATCATGCGACATCAAGTCAAGTCAATGGACAGAAAGGCTGGTTGCAAATAGTAGATCAGAAAGATCACTCGAAATATCATAAAATTTATCATCCGGACGATATAGGCGGAAGAAACGAATGGGGAGGCGGAACAACATGTCGGAAAAAATAAATAGAGAGCCAAAATTACCAATTAAACAGATAGGGGAAGACAATTGGATTGAAAACTTGTCATTCTTTCTTGAGGATCATGATGTAGAAGTAATTTCATTAGCAGGTGAAAAAAAATTTCAAATGACAGAGCGATACCTAGATTGGATAATTCCCTCACAAACGAAAGACTACTTCTTAAATTTTGGTGGTATTGAAAGTTCGGATTTCATGTACAACCTTAAGAAAATTGGTGAGTGGGAAGTATTGACAAATTCTATTTGGGAGTTTGTATCATTAAATTTTCAACAGGAAGAAACAGATAAATATATTGTTTTTTCTGAAAGTCCAAGTAATGATCCTATTTGCTTTAAAAGGGACACTGGAGAGGTATATTTGTTTTCTCATGACCCAATTAAAAGGGCTAAAGTATATAAAGATTTCAACGACTATTTATTAAATGAGATAATTGATATCCAAAAATTGTACGCAGAGGTTACTTTTAATAGTTCTAAGGAAGAAATAGAATATAAAGCAAATTTGTTGGGTGGCGAAGGTATTGATTTTGATTTCCGTTATTTAAAACTTTAAGTACAAATAACAATGATCTGACCCAAGAAAATTAGACATATTTAGTTAAGCAACTTCTAAGATCTGAGTTCGGTATTCCACCGGGCTTAGATCTTTTAATTTTCCCTTCATTCGTTTGTGATTGTAATAGTGAATATAGTTTTTGAGTACCTGTTTAAAATACGTCATGGATTCAAATTCTTGTAGGTACAGAAGTTCAGATTTTGAACTGCACCCCAAATATTAGACATACCATCTAACAATTGGAGGTGCATTTTTTTGACTGAATTTACTGCAGAAGAATAATTACAAGTTGTTTAACGCTATTTGGGTGGCAATAAAAATCATGAAATATTGGGGGATTAATTGGTGTAAACAAGATGTCCATCATTATATGGGTGAAACAATATAATGAAACGTGTAAGGATTTTTCGCAAAAGGGGTTTCTAAAGATTCTTAGAACTGGTGAAATAATTTCAAAAAATGTAACAGTTCGTGAATGACCCATTTGGATTATCGAGAGCTCCAAGTTAAATACTCTCGGGTAACATAAAAAAAGTTTTAATAGGAATAGTTTTACAGATTTTCGAGTGTATCAAGGGATCCCGACAAATATTTGGAAATAATATCAAACTTTTTTCAATGATATTGGTATGGGTGGTTTAAGAGATGAGGCTTTTAACGATATAATGATTCCAGGTAATCCTAATACTTTAAAAGGTAGTACTTTTGATTTTATCCATAATACTTCTCACAGTTCATATAATGGCAATAAATTTGAAGAATTTGTTAATGGCCTAATAAATGAAAAGCAAGCACGTACACAAGTACGTAAATTGCATATGCAACTTAAAAATCAACTGCAAACAGAACATTTTAGTAAAGATTATGTACCATCAAGAAAATATCCAACTTGTAAACGATTGGGGTAATTTTATGAAATATTTTATGTTAGTCAATGATAGAGCTACTTCTAAATAGATGGGTATGTAATGATGGATTTGTTCCTTCAGTTAAAATTACGGATGAAGGCAACTACATTATAATTAGGGACTACCTTAGAACGCCTACCTAAGACTGATGGATATCAGTTACATCATATTTATTCCGAAATCTTTATTTTATGGTGCTAACCCCATAAAATAATTGAATTAACTGGGTATGCTGTGAACGATACATGGAATTTGATATACTTACATACTTGTAGAGATAACCAACCAACTAGAACTGTTCATAGAGGATTTAACAAGTTTCATATAAATTATAACCGGGAAATTCGTGAAAAGTTGGACTTACTAGTGAGAAACTGAGAAAAAAGGACTTCTAACAGTATCATGATGCTATGCAAGATTTGATAAATGATCAAAGACAAAATTTGAGAAATGGTAGAACAAGACTACATTGTAAAGGGTGATATTTATGAGTTACTATAAGTTATCGAATGTTTACGGACGAGATGTTTATTTTTCTTACACTGAAAAAAATACATTTGATCAGTATGACTTAGAAGAAGGTATTGTCTATCCTTTGGATGAGAAACTTTTTTATTCAGTAGATAAGTTTGATGATTATTTAAACAAGTATGATATTTTGCCAATAATGGGGGGAATTGGTAAGTTTAAAATTTAAAAAGATGATAGAGCGATTAGGCTCGGATTGTCAGTTTATTCCTGAAGTTATAACGTCAACAATGTCTAGCGAGATTAATGAATCGTTTTTTGTCATGAATGTATTAAATGTAGTACCTTGTTTAGATATGGAGAAATCGGAATATAAACCATTAATAAAGTCTTTGCCTGATGGACCAATCAAACTATTGTCTATAAAATATGTACCAAATTCTCTAAATGGGCATCATATTGTTAGAATGAAAGAATATAAAGGAAATATCATCGTTGATGATATATTTGTAAAAGCATGTAAAGAGGAAAAGATAAAGGGAATAATGTTTGTTAAAGAGGGTAGTACCCAAAGACCGGAAATTATCGAAATCTAGGGTACAGGGCTATACTACAACCTATTCTTTATGCTTTATTTGATTACAAAGGATTGTAATTAAGATATCAAAACATATGGAAAGAAGACGTTTAAGCTCTTCTTTACATATGTTTTTTGTTAGAAATAGAATGTCTTTTTCGTGTATTTAATGTCTATCATCATAGAGTATGGGATTTTTGGACACGAGAAATTAATATCATCGAAGAAATCGGCTTTGATGGGATGACCAAAACGTATGAACGAAGTCAGGCAGGTCTGGTTCAGAAAATTCAACGTCCTGGTGAGCGTTGGACAGCGTATCAGCATGACGGTCTAGGTAATGTCATTCGAGTGGATTATTATGATGACAGCTGGGAAACATTTGGCTATGATAAAAATGGTTCGTTACTAGAGACTGCCAATGAGCATATTACAGTAAAGCTAGAGCGAGACCCATCTGGACAAGTAATCAAAGAGTGGCAGAATGCCCATTGGATTGCCAGTAGTTATGATGGATTAGGCAATCGTTCACAAGTT
>JAVWJF010000230.1:0-4126 GCA_036639195.1 Longicatena sp. | reverse complement strand
TGCTAAGTCATATAAGGTTGCTTTACAATTTGTTTTTTCATTGATGTTTTTTACATTCTGTTGTGCTCTTTCCCAAAATTCATCACGACGATTAAAGATAGAAAGCTCTTTTACGCCGTCTAATGCTGCTTGAATTTCGATTGCAGTTGCAGCTCCTCCAGCACCAACAATCGTCATTTTCTTACCAATGACATCAATCCCATTATCCTGTAATGCACGCATATAACCAATACCATCCGTAATATGACCTGTTAATACTCCATTGTCATTTACTACAGTATTTACAGCGCCACAAAGTTCAGCCGCTGGAGATAAATGATCAAGGTATTGACCAATGACTGTTTTATTTGGCATAGAAACATTGTATCCACGTACTTTTAATGCTTTGAATCCCTTTACTGCATCTTCTAATTCTTCATTTCCAACTTCAAATGCAAGATATGCATAGTCTAATCCTAATTTTGCAAATGCTTCATTATGCATAGTTGGTGATTTTGAATGACGAATTGGTGTCGCAATCAATCCAATTAGTTCTGTGTGTCCTGTTATTCTTTCGCTCATATATTTTCCTCCTTACGCTATACTTGCGTATCTTATAGAAATTCTCTTTTCTTTAATATATTGACAATGTTACGTCCTTCTGCAACTCCATCGATAATACGTCTAGCTCTCATGCTATCTCCAATATTCACGATATCCACATCTGCTTCTTTGAACGTTTCCATTAGTTCGTTAATGATTGGTGAATACGCACGCATTCCCAAACAAACAAACCCTTCATCGAATGGCAATTCAACAATCTCTTCCCCTTGTTTCACAACAAAGCAATCATCTTTTACTTCTTGTAATGCCGTACTTGTTAAGACTTGTACATGATGTTTTTCTAACATATCATACGTTCCCACTTTGGTCACAGTATCTAAATCTTTACCAACCACAGGTAACATTTCTACAATGCTTACATCTGCACCACGTTTCGCAAAGAATTCTACCACATCAAGACCAACAGCTCCACCACCTACAACACAAATACGTTTATTTTTCATGTCTTCAGGGTAAGTGTCGATATGTTGTATCATACCTAAAATACCTTTCACATGTCCACCTTTTTGGTCAATTTTTTCTCTTAATCCACTGATTGGAGGCAACAATGGTGTAGAACCTGTCGCATTGACAATAATATCTGGTTTCAACATTTTAATAAAGTCTACATTTGCTTCTGTATTCGTTAAGGTAATCAAATTACGTAAATTTTCTGCGCGATGTATTAAATAATCTGGGAAATCGCGAAGACGTTTCTTATCTGGAATTTTAGAAATTTCAACACTCAATCCTCCAAGATGATCTTCTTTTTCAATTAAGAAAGTCGTACATCCAACTTCCGCTGCACTACATGCTGCTTCAAGTCCCGCTGTACCTCCACCAATAACAACGACATTACATGGTTGTTTTACTTTCAATTCACGGTATTCTTCACCTTCATTAACACTAGGATTTACACTACAACGAATTGGACGATTTAAACCAATGCGATGTCCACTACATCCAATGTTACAAGAGATACATTTACGAATTTGATCTTCTTTTCCATAATGTACTTTGTTGGTCCAACTTGGATCCGCAATACATTGACGTCCCATACCAATCAAATCACTATCTCCACGTTGTAAGATGTCTTGTGCGACTTGAGGATCACGTATATTACCAGTCGTTATAACTACTTTATGGAATTTGTCTTTCACTGCTTTCGCCATGTAAGAACGCCATCCATCCTCTAAGAAATTGGCATCAATTTGATATTGAATAGAATCTGACAATCCACAAGATACATCAATAATATCCGCTTCTTTTTCAAAGTAAGGCAATACTTCTAACATATCTTCTAAGGTATTTCCACCCTCTAAGAATTCATCTGCACTAATGCGCATAATGATTGGAAAATTAGGTCCCACTGCATCACGTACTTCTTGCATAACAAGACTTGCGAATCGTGCACGATTTTCAGGCGATCCACCGAATTCATCACTTCTATCATTGGTTAGTGGTGATAAAAACTGATTGATCAAATAAGAATGACCTGCATGAATTTCTACTGCATCAAATCCAATGATTTGTGCACGTTTTGCGGCTTTCGCGTAATGTTTCGCAATATCATGTATTTCCTCTTTTGTCAAAGGACGAGGAATTGCTCCTCCCTTTTTATTAGGAAGATTACTAGCCGATACTGGTTGCATACCAATGCGTTCTTCCATTGCACTAGCTCCAGCATGATTCAACTGAATGGCAATTCTTGTGTTGTGTTTATGAATGGTTTCCACTAACTTATAAAGTCTAGGAATATAGTTATCATGATCAATGCGTAATTGTGTAGTACCATTAGAACCACATGGAAAATCCACACACGCATTCTCAACAATAATCAAACCAATACCACCCATTGCTCTTTGTTCGTAGTAATTGATGTGCAAAAAGCTCATTTCACCGTTTTGCTCACCAAAGTTTGTCCCCATTGGTGTCATTACCATACGATTTTCCATCGTCATCGTTTTGACAGTCAATGGCTCAAAAATTGAAGAATACTTTCCCATAATTCAACCTCCTCTTTTGTGAATGTTATCTTATTCACAAGTTACAGTTGCATTATACGTTTCCTCTTATATATAAACAATTCATAATTTATACTTTATTCATAGATTTTATCTATAGATTGAGCTATAATTACTAAAAAGGAGATGATTTCATGAACCTTAACCATTTATATTACTTTCAAGTGCTCGCACAAAGTGAACACTACACACATGCTGCAGAACAACTAAACATAACGCAACCTTCCCTTTCGCACGCTATACACACTTTGGAAGCTCAATTAGGAATTTACCTCTTTGAAAAACAAGGTAGAAATATTCGTCTTACCAAATATGGAAAAATCTTTTATGAATATGTAAACAAAGGCTTGAATGAAATTGAAATCGGACAAAAAAGGATTCTTGACTTATCTTCCCAACACAGTGGATGGATTGACCTTGGATTTATTTACACCCTTGGCTCCCATTACGTTCCTCACTTGATACGAGACTTTCTTTCCGTACAAGATAATAAGGATATTAAATTCTCCTTAAAACAAGGGAATACAACTGAAATCTTACAAGGTTTGAAGGATGAAAAATATGATGTTGCCTTTTGTTCCTATGTTGAGAACCAACCAGATATCAACTTTTTACCAATTGCGCAAGAAGAAGTTGTTTTAATTGTTTCTAGAAATCATCCACTCGCCTCCTATGATGAAATTGATTTGCGAATGATAAAGGATGAAAAGATTGTCTTCTATGATAAGGAAAGTGGTATACGTCCTTTAATTGAACGTCTCTTTAAAGAAGTAGATATTACACCTAACATCATTTGTGAAGTAGAAGAAGATAGTGCTGTTATTGGTCTTGTAGCGATCAATTATGGAGTTGCTCTTGTTCCAGATATAGCAATGATTGATAACTTCGCAGTTAAGCGAATTCGCATAAACAATCCTCCTCATGAACGTTATATTTATTTAGCAACCGTAAAAAATCGTTATCTTCCACCTTCCGTACATACGTTCTGTAATTACATCATTCACCACACAACAATACAAAACTTACATATTCATAAGTAAGAAATTTACAGTATTTTTCATAAATGTTGAAAATTTATGAAAAATACTTGCAATTCCAACTCAATTGATGTATTCTATAACCATTAGGAGTGATTCAAGTGAAAAATTCTATCCCAACATCATCTTATTATTTTTACTTTAGATAGCCCTGGAAAACCATTTTTAGACGATGGTTTATTTTGATATCCAGGGCATAACAAAAGCATCGAGAAGTTATCGGATGCTTTTTTTGTTGAAATAGGATCTACAACCCCTAAATTAGAACAAGGAGAGAGAAAATATGCGTTATGGACTAATAGGTGAAAAACTAGGACACAGTTTTTCAAAAGAAATTCACGAGAGAATTGCAGATTACAAATTTGATTTGATTCCTTTGGACAAAGAAGAGTTCAAAGATTTTATGGAAAAGAAAGACTTTACTGCTATCAATGTAACGATTCCTTACAAAAAGGATGTTATGCCTTATCTAGATGAAATTGA
>JAVWJF010000229.1:3860-4135 GCA_036639195.1 Longicatena sp. | reverse complement strand
ATCCATTAAATTGTATGGTGCCTTATTATTATTTTCAGATGAATGAATCAGGGGAATACTCTAATGGGACATTCTGTGGGAATGATATTGATAGTAGAAAGTTTATGTGTCGTCGTTATATAGTCGATGCTTGTCGCTACATTCAGGAAACTTTTTTGGTTGATGGTTATCGTTTTGATTTGATGGGTATTTTGGATTATGAAACGATGAATGAAATCTATCATGAGTGTGCATCACGCAATCCTGGTTTTATGATTTATGGGGAAGGCTGGGAT
>JAVWJF010000229.1:0-3850 GCA_036639195.1 Longicatena sp. | reverse complement strand
ATGCCATCTTTGCTTGATCCACAGCTTCGTGCCTCACTTCCTAATGCGGCCGCAATGCCTCACATTGCGCATTTCTCGGATCGTTTTAGGGATGTTGTGAAAGGTCGTACAGCAGCTCATGAAGTAGGCATTAAGGGATATGCAAGTGGTGATGTCAGCCTTTTGGATATTATGAAGAATTGTTTGTCGGGTAGTATTAATGATGCCTTTGGATCACAGATGTTTCAATCTCCGCAACAAGTAATTAACTATGTAGAATGTCATGATAATATGAGTGCTTGGGATAAGCTAAAAGATACACGTGAGATTAGAGTGCGCAGGATGGCAATGTTGAATGCTTGTGTGTTACTTGCTCAAGGGGTTCCTTTCCTTCACTGTGGTCAGGAATTTGCTCGTACAAAGCATGGTTTACACAATACGTATCAAGCAAGTGATGCGATCAATATGGTTGATTATGATCGTCGTGATCGTTACTTGAATCTTGTTGAACAAACCAAAGCGCTCATTACTTTACGTCGTAATTATGAAAGTTTCCGTTATTCGACTAGTAAAGAAATTGAGGAACATGTCAGTTTTATGGATTTATATCGACAAGTGTTAATTTATCAGATGCAAGATGAACAAGGGACAATGCAAGTAATCTTGAATCCAACCATGAATACGTTTGTATATGAGTTGAAAGAGGAGTATCAAGTGTTGTTTTATAATGGTAGTGTTCAGCCAACTGAGTTCACGCAAAACTTACAAATTGAGGCAGTGAGCACCATAGTCGTTTGGAAAAATAAGGTATAGTATACTAAAGAAAGGTAAAAGTATTTGCCTTTTTTTGTATTACCTGGAAGAATTTCTCAATTTTGTCACAATCTATATGACAAAATATATGGTTCACTAAAAAAGTAGAATCAGTATAATGAAAAATGTAAGGAGTAGTCGCATGCTAGCAAAAAGAAATATACGTATATTGAAAAGATTAATGCAAGAAAAGAATTTTCTATCGATTCAAAAGCTATCAAAAGAATTAGCTATCACAACTAGGGCCATACGTTATGATATTACGATTATAGATCAATTTCTTTTAGATAACGGTATGAATCGGATTGAAAAGACTCCGAACAAAGGTATTAAGCTTGCTTTACAGCCTCATGAGTTGAAAACGCTGAATGAGATGTTGGGGCAAGATCGTAAGGATGCTTACATTTTATCCAAAGAAGAACGGCAAACATTTTTGTTAGACTGTTTGCTGAAAAAAGACGGCGTCATAACTTTGCAAGAAATGGCAGATTCCCTGGAAGTCAGTGTTTCAACCATCAACAAAGATATGGTGAATGTCAAAAAGTCTTTAGAAGAATATGGCATAACGTTAGGGTATAAAAATAAAGATTTCTATGCACTTGCTGGAAAAGAAAAAGATATTCGTAATTATTTTTCAAATTTATACTTAGCAATTGTTCATGAAGACTTTATGTATCGTAATCGTACCTTGATTGTAAGTAATCACAAAACACTATTAGATCCACCACTTGTTTCAAAAATGACCGGGTTAATCGAAAGTATGGAAGATTATTTCCAATTACAATTAACCGATGATTCTTTGTTATATATGGTGAGTCGTCTCTATGTTATGTATATTCGATTACTTGGTGGTCACACAATTGTGAATTTTAATGAAGAAATGAAAGGTTACATCGAACATTCTCATTTATATCCACAAGTTGTCTCGTATCAGGAATTTATGAAGCGTTATTTTGATATCACTCTAAGCACTAATGAAGTATGTTATTTAGCACAATATTTATTAAGCGCTCGAATACTATCTCATGATGAAAGTGAAAATGAACGCAGTGTGTATTTTATGGTTGTGGTGGAAAACTTTATTCAAGAAGTATCTAAGTTATTAAACAGCGACTTCACGAAAAATGAGGAGTTACAAAAGAATCTTCTTCAGCATTTTGAACCGATGTTTAATCGTATTGTCTTGCATACTCAAATAGACAATCCACTACTTGATAAAATCAAATTACAATTCTCGGATTTATTTCAAGCAGTAAAGAAAGCGAGTAATGTTATATCTGAATTTTGTGGAAGTGCCATCAATGAAGAGGAAATAGGATATTTGTGTATGCACTTTGGAACGGTAGTTAATAGCTACACTACCAAACGAGTACAAGACAAAAAAGTAGTTATCGTTTGTCCAAGTGGATATGCGACGTCTATGATGATCTGTACAGCGCTAGAAACGAATTATTACGTTGAAGTAATCAATATTTTGCCACTGCGCTTACTAGAAAAGGAATTACCTACTTTAGATTATGATTACTTAATCTCATCAGTAGACTTAGATCAATATGATTTTGACTATATTAAAGTAAACCCTATTTTGAGTTTTGAAGATATCCTGCAACTTAATCAAATCTTTGTGGAAAAATTACAAATTAAGAATGCTACCTTAGATAAGATTTTAGATGTTATAAAGGAACACTGTGAAGTGTTGAATGAAGCTGGTTTAGAAGAACAGCTTAGTAATTTGCTTAGAATGAAGAGCATGAACAAAAAGAAAAGGAAGAAAGATAAAATGTTAGTAGACGTTATCAATGAAAATTTGATAGCACTAAACGTTGAAGCTACTGATTGGAAAGATGCCATTAGAAAAGGTGGACAATTACTTGTAGACCAAGGTGTTGCAAAAGAAAGTTATGTAGAAGCAATGATTCAAAGTGCTATTAATGTAGGACCCTATATTGTATTAGAGAAAGGTATTGCATTACCTCATGCTGCCCCTCAAGACAATACATTAAAAATTGGGGTTAGTATTATTACCTTAAAAACACCAATTGAATTTGGACATGAAGAAAATGATCCAGTATCATTAGTTATTTGCTTAGCATCCGTGGATTCAAGTTCACATATGCAGGTTTTGGCTGATATTGGGAAAATATTTGATGAAGAGGATATTTCGCAAAATATCATCAATGCAACATCAAAACAAGAAGTGATTGATATTATCACAGCAATTTCAAATTCTTAGAAGGAGCCAAGTTATGTTAAAAATTTATACTGTATGTGGCAATGGAATTGGTAGTTCCTTGATGTGTCGTGTAAAAGTAGAAGAGATTTGTGAAGAAATGGGTATTAAAGCAGATGTAAACTCCACCGATTTTTCACAAGCTTCAGGTTTAAACTGCGATTTGATTATTACGATTAAAGAGCTAGCACAACAATTGCCTGATAAGCACTGTGCAGTTATACGTAGTTATACAAACAAGAAAAAGATTAGAGAAGATATTGAAGAATCACTTTTAGCTTTAACTAATAAATAATAAAGGGAAAGAAGAGGGAACAGAAATGTTAGAAGTAGTTAAGGATATACTTAGTCAACCAGCCTTTTTAATGGGAATTATGTCCATGCTGGGATTACTAGCTTTAAAGAAAAGAAAAGATAAAGTAATTGTTGGAACATTAAAACCTATCTTAGGATACTTAATGTTATCAGCTGGAGCTGGTGTTATTCAGGCCAATTTAGGACCTTTGGCAGATATGATTCAAGAAGGATTCCACATCACTGGTGTGGTACCAAATAATGAAGCAATCACATCTATAGCACAACAGGTACTTGGTGTAGAAACCATGTCTATCCTGATCGTTGGTCTAATTATCAATTTATTTATTGCACGTTTTACGAAATTTAAATATGTGTTCTTAACAGGGCACCATTCATTCTTTATGGCTTGCTTAATGTCTGCGGTATTACAGAATGCAAACATGAGTTCTACCATGGTAGTAGCACTTGGTGGCTTCATTATGGGAGCATGTTCTTCTATTTTGCCAGCTATTTCTCAAAAATACACTTTAA